>CANOFI010000178.1 GCA_947565255.1 uncultured Lachnospiraceae bacterium | reverse complement strand
GTGACAGGACTGCTTCATTTGGAGGCGTTTAAGAAATTAATTGAGCAGAGGATAAAAATGATGACCAGACGGGCCATAAAAACAAGTACATATGTGATGGCTCCGCTTATGATAGGATTAGCGGTTACGGCGCCTGTTGTGATTAAACTTTTGCTGACGGAAAAATGGCTTCCGTGTGTTCCGTTTTTGAGAATTTTTTGTCTTACATATATGTTTTTTCCGGTTCATACGGCAAATTTGAATGCAATAAAGGCAATGGGACGCAGTGATTTGTTTTTGAGACTGGAAATTATAAAAAAAGTCATGGGTGTGGTTTTTCTTTTGTCCACTATGTGGTTTGGAGTGATGGCGATGGCATATAGTCTTCTAGTCAGCTGTGTGCTGAGTCAGTTTATTAATTCATGGCCGAACAGGGAATTACTGGAGTATAAATATCTTGAACAATTGAAGGACATTCTACCTAACATACTATTAGCCATATTGATGGGGGCAGCAGTACATCTGACTGCTTTCTTTGGATTTTCGGATATGGTAACATTATGCATGCAGATTATTTTGGGAATTGTTGTATATATTGGATTTTCAGGTATATTAAAAATAGATTCATTTGAATATTTGTGGGGAATTATAAAGCCTGTTTTGTTAAGAAAAAGGAATGAAAGAGAGAAATAAATAAGTGATAATCAGTTTATTGGATGATTCTGCAATACAATTGTATATTTTAGAATGTCCAGGGTACGAGTTGACAGTGTATTATAGATAGAGTATAATGAAGTGCATAAATTTTAAGGGTATATTTTGAAATCTTTTAACAAAAAGGAAAAGGATTGGAGAATTAGTATGACCGAATGCGAACGTATGATGCAAAGTGGTATCATATCTGAAGAGTTTTTTCGCGAGGAAGAACAAAATGGTTTTTGGGTTGATAAAAAACGTAAAAAAGTATGGGCGATTGGAATTGATTTGCTGCTGCAGTTAGACCAGGTTTGCAAAAGACATAATTTAAAGTATTTTTTAATGTATGGTTCTTTGCTTGGAGCAATTCGGCATCATGGATTTATTCCGTGGGATGATGATATTGATGTATGTATGCCGAGGGAAGACTATGATAGATTGATGGGGCTTGGAAGCGAATTTGCAGAACCATATTTTTTGCAGATTCCCGGGAAGGATAAGGGCTACTATTTCTCTTTTGCAAAGCTGCGCAATTCAAACACAACATCAATATCTCATGCCTTTCGGTACGAGCAGTTTAATCAGGGGATTGGACTGGATATTTTTGTTGTTGATAACTGTAAGCCGGAGACAGCAGAGGAAGACTATGATAGGATTAAAAATTTGGTTGCAGAAAATTCTGCGAATATGAGAAGGTCAAATCCAAATCCTTCAGAAGAGGATTGTAAACGGATGCAGTCATTTGAAGCAAGGGATCCGGATAAAGTATATCAGGAAATTTCAGAGATTGCCACAAAATATCAAAATGAAAAAACGGAGTATGGCATAACAGAAACATTGATTTGCTATGGTTTTAAGAAACAGATGTTTAAGTGGGATGATTTAGAAAAGCTTATTTTGTGTGATTTTCATGGATTTCAATTCCCAATACCCCAAAATTATGATACAATTTTGAGAACGATATATGGAGATTATATGGATTTTCCACCGGCAGACAGCAGAGGGAAATGGCATATAAAATCAAGTGTTCAGCCAGATATTCCATATAGAGAATATCGTTTGAAAATGCTACAGGAAGAGACCAAAGGAACTCCCCAGTCTGGGGCTGTTTATAGAAAATAGGTGTAATAGCCGGATAGAAGGTTGGAGAAAATATGAAATTTGCAAAAAGGGCACAGACAATTGAGCATTCTTTGACAAGAGAGCTTTTTGATAAGGCTAAAAATTACGATAATGTGATAGACTTGACTTTGGGAGACCCGGACATTTTACCGTCTGAAAAAATCAGAAAAGCTGCCTGCGATGCTGTCATAAAAGGTCAGACACGTTATTCAGCCAATGCAGGTTTGCCTGCGCTTCGGGAAGCCATTTGCCGCTGTATGAAAAAAGAGTATCAGGTATCGTTTGAACCAAATTCTGAGGTAATTGTAACGGTTGGCGGGATGGAGGCGCTGTATCTTTCCCTTGCATGTATTTTGGATGAAGGGGATGAGGTGATTATTCAGGCGCCATATTATGTTAATTATGTTCAGATGGTGCGGATGTGCGGCGGTGTGCCTGTTATTATAAATACAGCAGAGGAATCTGGCTTTGCGTTTACAGAAGAGCAGCTTAAAAATGCGATTACGGACCGTACGGCGGCGATTATCATAAATTCGCCCTGTAATCCCACAGGGGTGGTGCTGGGTGCGGAAATATTAGACAAAATAGCGGAAATTGCCCGCCAAAATAATTTGTTTGTTATTTCTGATGAGGTATACCGCACACTTCTCTATGATGGATGCAGATATGAGAGCATTATTACCCGTCCGGGTATGAAAGATCATACGATTCTTATTGACAGTTTTTCGAAGCGTTTTGCAATGACGGGCTATCGCGTTGGTTACGCGGCGGCTTCTGCTGACATGGTTGCCAATATGGCCAAGATGCAGGAGAATGTAGCGGCATGTGCACCGCTTCCCTCGCAATATGCAGCGATAGCTGCATATAACGAGTGTGTGGAGGATTCATTTGTATATGAAACTTTCGCGAAACGCCATGAGTATATGGTTCAGGCAATTAATAGCATTGAGGGCTTATATTGCCGGAGGCCGGAAGGTGCATTTTATTTATTTGTGAACATCAGTTCTACCTCTCTGGATTGTGTTGAGTTTGCATATAAACTGTTAGAGGCAGAGCAGGTAGCGGTGGTTCCGGGGATTGCGTATGGTTCGGAATATCATAATTATATTCGGATTGCTTATACGCAGGACTTAGAACAGCTAAAGGCGGCAGCAGCCAGAATAACCAGATTTATGGAGAGTTTAAAATGAAAAAGTTATTAATGCTTGGTGGTTCAATGCAGCAGATACCGGCAATTTTATGTGCGAAAGAGATGGGCTGCCACGTGATTACCTGTGATTATCTGCCGGATAATCCCGGACACAGGTATGCTGATGAATATTATAATGTAAGTACTACCAATTTGGAGGATGTGCTGGAGCTTGCAAAAAGATTAAAAATAGATGGGATTGTTGCATACGCTTCTGACCCATCTGCGCCTGCGGCAGCATATGTTTCTGAAAAGTTGGGACTGCCGGGGAATCCTTATGAATCCGTACATTTATTGACACAGAAGGATTTATTTCGTGAATTTTTAACAAAACATGGCTTTCATGTGCCGAAAGCAAAAGGATACAAAACCTATGAGGAGGCTGTTAAGGAAATAGAACAGTTTGCGTTTCCTGTTATGGTGAAACCGGTAGATTCCTCCGGAAGCAAAGGCGTCGTAAAAATTTTTGAAAAAGGACAGCTTTTGGATGCGGTAAATGAGGCATTATCTTATTCAAGAGGAAAAAGATTTATTGTCGAGGAATTTATTGAGAAGAAAGGCTATCAAATTTCCGGCGATGGTTTTTCTGTTGATGGAAAATTATTATTTACCAGTTACGGCAATGAACTGTATAGCAGAAAGGGAACAAGGGAGTATGTGGCGCTTGGGGAATTTTGGCCGTCTCTGTTGTCGGAGTGCTTAAAAGCAAAGGTTGATAATGAACTGCAGAAGCTGATTACAGCACTTGGGATGAAAACCTGTGCTTATAATATTGAGGTAATTTTAGACGCAAATGATGATGTATATATTTTAGAACTTGGACCGCGTAATGGAGGCAGTTACATCCCGCAGCTAATACAATATGCGACAGGCGTGGATCTGGTAAGTTATACAATAAAAGCCGCACTGGGAGAAGCGTGTACCGGACTGAAAATGACTGAGACAAAAGGATTTTTCAGCAATTATATGCTTCTCAGCACAGTGCCGGGAAAATTTAAGGAACTGTGGTTTGACGAAGAATTTAAAAAGAAGAATCTGCTGGATGTTTATTGTACATGCAGCAAAGGGGATGAGGTGTATGCCTATCAGAATACATCTCATTCACTTGGGACTATTTTGTTTCAGGCAGAAAGTATGGAAGAAATGCTTGAGATAACAAATAATATAGAGCAGTATTATCATGTGGAAGTAGAATAAAAGGTGGTTGTCCGGATGGTTCATTATAAAGAACTTGTAACAGAAGATGCAGTTTACAATGCATTGGCTGACTTTCAGGAGTGTTTTCCGCATTTAGGTGAGAAGGTCCGTGATTTAAGGGCATATGCGCAAAAATTATGTATGTCGGCCAATACATACGTACTGATAAAGGATGAAAAGCAGGCAGGTATAACCAGTTTTTATGCAAATGATCAGGTTCTGCATTGTGCATACATTTCTTTAATCGGAATTAAGCAGCAATTTCAAAAATGCCAAATGGGCAGAGCATTGTTAAATTATAGTGAATTAAAAATGAAGCAGCAGGGAATGAAAAAAGTGAGACTTGAAGTAGATTGCGACAATATCAATGCACAGGGTTTTTATAGGCATATGGGATTTAATATAAAAGAAAAAGCATCAGACAACAGCTGGTTTATGGAGAAAGAATTTTAAAACAGGGACAAGGATGGAATGTTTTTAAGCTTCAATATTTTTTGTTATATGTGACAAGTAGTAAAAAATAGTGGATAGTTTTATTTTAAGGAGGAAACAGTATGTGTGAAAAAATGGGAAAACAGGTGGATTTGCAGGAGCGTGTCCGGCTTAAGACAGCCGACAGGGATGAATTATATAGTTTGGAACCGCCATTTCCGATAAGTAATTTTCTGATGGAGGTTTCCAATGCCTGCAATCACGAGTGTATTTTCTGTGCGCACCAGAAGATGAAGAGAAAGGTCGGCAAAATCAACCAGGAACTGGCGTTCGATATTTTGCAGCAGGCTTATGACCTGGGTACGCGCGAGGTTGGTTTTTATGCGACAGGAGAGCCTTTTCTGGTTCCGGAGCTGCCGGAATATATTAAGAAGGCGAAAGAGATAGGCTATACATATGTTTATCTGACCTCCAATGGCTCTCTGGCAACTCCTGAAAAAATCCGGGCAGTCATTGACAACGGCCTGGACAGTATAAAGTTTTCTATCAATGCACCGGAACGGGAATTATATAAAT
>CANOFI010000177.1 GCA_947565255.1 uncultured Lachnospiraceae bacterium | reverse complement strand
CTAAGGCTTTGTAGAAGAAGAATTTTTACAGCTGGATGCAAGAGTGGTTCCGGCGCATACAACCGAGTCTTCCAATGACTTTAAGTGGACATCCAGCAATCCGGAGGTTGCAGAGGTAATAGGCGAATGCGGACTGGTGATTCCAAAGAAGACCGGAAAGACGACGATTACTGTGACTACGAAGAAAGGCCTGAAGGCTTCCTGTGATGTGATAATACAGAATCTGCCGACTAAGGTGGAGATTACTGATATTCCGGAAGAGATTTACGAGGGCGATGTGTTTACGCTGAAAGCAGATGTACAGCCGGGTGATTTGTCTGATGAGACTGCTGTATGGACGAATTCAGATACCAGAATAAAAGTGCTTGATAAAGATGCGGGTACGTTCCAGGCGCTGAAGGAAGGACAGGGTAAGATTAAGGCGACCGCAAATCTTCTTGGTAACCGTACATCAAATCAGGGAATTGAAAATCAGAAGTCCAAAATAGCAACGCTAACCATCAAAAAATCAGCCGTTCGAGCGACTGGAGTCGAGGTACCGAAGGAGCTTGCTGTAAAACCGGGTGAAAAAGTTGCTTTAGGGGCATCTGTCATACCGGAGAATACAACGAATAAAAAGTTACTGTATGCGGTTTCAGACAGTGCGGTTGCAACGGTTGACCAGGAAGGCAATGTGACTGGTGTGGCAAAGGGTGAGACCGTTGTAACGGTTACCTCTGTCAACGGCGGATTTACGGCAGAATGTAAGGTAAAAGTAGCAGAGGGGCAAATTGACCCGCCAATATCACAGCCGCCAGTTACACAACCACCGGCTTCACAACCACCAGCTTCACAGCCGCCGGTATCACAGCCACCGGCTTCACCGTTGCCGTCAGGCTCGGAGGGACCGTCGGGGGATGTGATGACAGGTGATGTGAATGGGGATAAAAAAGTGACGCTTACGGATGCACAGATGGCATTAAAATCTGCTTTGAATCTGATGGCCTTAGATGAAAAGCAGACAAAGGCAGCAGATATAGACGGCAATGGTAAGGTAGAACTAAAAGATGCACAGAGAATTTTGAAGGTGGCGCTGAATCTGGATACTTTTGATAAAAAAGCAAAAACAGCCCAGATTAAGAGCAGCCTGAAAGACAGGCTTGGAATTTAATGAGTATAATTAAGCAGATGTACACAATGTTTTAAAGCAGATGTACTGAGCAATGCAGGGACTGTTGCAGAACAATACACAAATACAATATATAGTATATACCACAAGATATTGTGGTACGTATATTGGTTTGGTTGTTGTTTCTGTAACAGTCTCTGTTTGAATGAAATAATTTCTTGTCATTGACTTTTTTTGGGAGTTATTGTATAATAAAAAGAACTGATGTGATTATATTTTTGTATAAAATAGACAATAGAAAAAGGAGCGGTTGCAAGTGGCACAATTTTATTCGGAAGATATTGAAAAAAGTCCGAGAATTACGAGACTGGTAGAACATTTGTATGCGGACATGCCGGTGATTGAGGCGGACAGGGCGGTGATTTTGACAAAATCTTATCAGGAGACAGAAGGAGAGCCGATTATAACAAGGAGGGCAAAGGCTTTTCAGAAGATTTGTGAGGAACTGCCGATTATCATCCGTCCGGAAGAACTGATTGTGGGCAGCAATTCCCAGGCGCCGAGGGGATGCCAGATTTTTCCGGAATATTCGTTTGACTGGGTGGAGGATGAATTTGATACGTTTGAAACGAGAAGTGCAGATCCGTTTTACATTGCGCCTGAAACAAAAAAGGCTCTGCATGAGGTGTTCCAGTATTGGAAGGGAAAAACAACCAGTGAGCTGGCAACCTCCTATATGGCACCTGAGACGCTGACGGCGATGAAACACAATATTTTTACGCCCGGCAATTATTTCTATAATGGAATCGGACATTTTACTGTGCAGTATGAGAAGGTGCTGGCAATTGGATTTGAGGGAATCATTAAGGAGGCGGAGGCAGAACTTGCAGAACATACGGTTGCGGACCCGGATTATGCGAAACGGTCGCATTTTTTGAATGCCGTAATTATAAGCTGCAGGGCTGCTATTCAGTATGCGAAGCGGTATGCGCTTCTGGCTCTGGAGGAAGCAGAACAATGCGCCGATGCAGAACGTAAGCTGGAATTGTTAAAGATTGCCGAGATTTGTGCAAAGGTTCCCGGAAAGCCGGCGGAATCTTTCTACGAGGCCTGTCAGAGCTTTTGGTTTGTCCAGATGCTTTTGCAGACGGAGTCCAGCGGACATTCAATCTCTCCGGGAAGGTTTGACCAGTATATGTATCCATATTATAAGAAAGATATGGATGAAGGAAAGATTACAAGGGAATTTGCCCAGGAGCTCATGGACTGTATATGGGTGAAGCTGAACGACTTAAATAAAGTAAGGGATGCGGCCAGTGCGGAAGGATTTGCCGGATACAGCCTGTTTCAGAATCTGATTGCAGGAGGCCAGGATGCGGAAGGGCTTGATGTGACGAACGATTTGTCGTTTATGTGTATTGAAGCTTCCATGCATGTTATGCTTCCTGCGCCGTCACTGTCCGTACGTGTGTGGAACGGAACGCCGGATGAATTTTTGATTAAGGCGGCAAAGCTGACAAGGACAGGGATTGGACTTCCCGCGTATTACAATGATGAAGTGATTATTCCATCTATGATGAGCCGCGGGGTGACATTAGAGGATGCCCGTACATATAACATTATCGGCTGCGTAGAGCCGCAGAAGGCAGGTAAGACCGATGGATGGCATGACGCTGCATTTTATAATATGTGCCGTCCGCTTGAGATGGTATTCAGCAATGGTATGGAGAATGGAGAACAGGTCGGACTCCGTACCGGTGAAGTGGAAGATATGAAATCCTTTGAGGAGTTTTACGATGCATATAAGGCGCAGATGGAGTATTTCATCAGTCTTCTGGTGAATGCGGATAATGCGATTGACATTGCGCATGCGGAACGCTGTCCGCTGCCGTTTCAGTCCTGTATGATTGACGATTGTATTGGACGCGGGAAAGCCCTGCAGGAGGGCGGCGCTGTTTACAACTTTACGGGACCGCAGGGATTTGGCATTGCTAATATGACGGATTCTCTGTATGCGATTAAGAAGCTGGTATTTGAAGAGAAAAAAGTGACGCTGGCTGAGTTCAAACAGGCGCTTATGATGAATTATGGCAAGGGATTGAGCAAAGAGCTGACAGAAGAGATTACAACAAAGATTGTAAAAGGTCTTGCTGCCGAGGGCAAAGAGGTAAGTGCCAGGGAAATAGAGGCCATTTACCGTTCAGTGAAGTATGATACGGTATCGGAGCAGGATAAGAGAAAATATGATGAATTGCTGAATATGATAGATCGTGTCAATAAATACGGCAACGATAATTTAGAGGTGGATTTGTTCGCAAGGGATGTTGCCTATACGTATACAAAGCCGCTGCAAAAGTATAAAAATCCCCGCGGCGGACAATATCAGGCGGGCCTGTACCCGGTTTCAGCGAATGTACCGCTCGGTGCGCAGACCGGTGCAACACCGGACGGAAGGCTTGCGAATACTCCGGTGGCAGACGGCGTTGGGCCGTTTTCCGGGAAGGATGTATTAGGACCGACTGCGACGGCCAATTCTGTCGCAAGACTGGACCATGGAATAGCGTCGAATGGTACGCTGTTTAATCAGAAGTTTCATCCGACGGCTTTAAGCGGTATGGAAGGGCTGCAGAAATTTGTTGCTCTGATTCGGGCATATTTTGACCAGAAGGGGATGCATATGCAGTTTAATGTAGTGAGCCGGGAAACGCTTTTGGACGCGCAGGCGCATCCTGAAAAATATAAGGGACTGGTTGTGCGCGTGGCAGGATACAGTGCTTTGTTTACGACGTTGTCAAAATCGCTGCAGGATGATATTATTAATCGTACGACACAGGGATTTTAAGCCGCTGTTTATGTAAATCTGTCTGTTCGGTTCAGCCGGTGCAGCAGAATCGTGAGAAGAAAGAAGATAAAGGAGTCTGGGCATGCAGCTTGATACCAATTATTTGCAGACGAAAGGAAGAATTTTTGATATACAGAAGTATTCGATTCATGATGGACCCGGAATACGGACAATTGTATTTTTGAAGGGGTGTGCATTCCGGTGTAGATGGTGCTGCAACCCGGAATCCCAGCGCTATGATATTCATCCGATGACTGTGAACGGAGAAGAAAAGGTCATTGGAAGGGATGTTACGGTAGAGGAAGTTATGCACGAGGTTCTGAAGGATATTGCCCATTACCGACGTTCCGGCGGCGGAATGACGCTGTCAGGAGGAGAATGTCTGCTGCAGCCGCAGTTTGCCTCCGATTTGCTGTTTGCAGCAAAGCAGGCGGGCATCAGCACAGCGATTGAATCGACGGCTTTTGCAGATTTTGAAATGATAGAAGAAAAAATTCTGCCGCATCTTGATTTGTTTCTGATGGACATCAAGCATATGAACGCGGCAAAGCATAAATTATTTATTGGAAAATCAAATGAGAAGGTGCTGGCTAATGCTAAAAAAATAGCCGAAAGAGGGCAGAATCTGATTATTCGCGTGCCGGTAGTGCCGACCTTTAACGATACGGAAGAAGAAATACTGGAAATTGCGCGGTTTGCCCGGTCGTTAAAAGGCGTAAAGCAGCTGCATCTGCTCCCTTATCATCGAATGGGGCAGGATAAATATGACGGGCTTGGCAGAGAGTATCTGCTCAAAGAGATTGAGCCGCCGACCAATTTGCACATGCAACAATTGCTTGAAGTGGCAAAAACGACAGGTTTACATGTGCAGATTGGCGGATAAGATTATTCTTTTTTTTGAAAGGATGCGGCCATTTTTAAGATAGTTTCTGCTTTTTGCCGTTCCGCGGGCGAAAGCTTCTGCATCAGAATATTTAAAAGCAGATCTTTTTCAGGCGAAGAAAAGGTGATCCCCTGGTCATTTGCCTGACGCATGGAAGATAAGAAAAACGGAAGCAGTTCGTTGGGCGTTTTTCCGTTGGCCCCGTTGGCGATGTTTGACAACATCTGCAGTTTTATGGGATCGATGTTTTGAAGAGCGGGATCGTTCATCCAGGAATTATTGTCGCTCATAGTGATTACCATACCTAATATTAGGTTCCTTTCTGTTTTTCTTTCTCACTCACGGCTTCCCCCGGTTTTGGCACGGTCGGCTTACT
>CANOFI010000176.1 GCA_947565255.1 uncultured Lachnospiraceae bacterium | reverse complement strand
GTGTCGTCGAGATGTTGCTCGATTTCGGCAGTGATTTGATTGAGGGCGTGGTAGAAAGATTTTTGTATAGAATGCCCAAACTCTAATAACGAAATAAGAGTTTGGCAAATACCTGAAAGAGTTTATAAAGATATTATTCAGAAAGAAAATTTATTGAGGAAGGATAGTATTCAAAAAGGATATTAATCGAAAAGAAAATTTATTCAGAAAGGATAGTATTCAAAAAGGATATTAATCGAAAAGAAAATTTATTGAGGAAGGATAGTATTTAAAAAAGATATTAATCAAAAAGAAAATTTATTCAAAAGGGATAGTATTTAAAAAGGAGTTTATCCAGAAAGGATTTCATATGGAATACATTACGTTTGCCCTTGGTAAAGGGCGTCTGGCAAAGAAAACACTGGAGTTATTCGAACAGATTGGAATTACCTGTGAGGAAATGAAGGAGAAAGATTCGAGAAAATTAATTTTTGTAAATGAGGAACGGAAGCTGAAATTTTTCTTATCCAAAGGTCCCGATGTGCCGACCTATGTGGAATATGGTGCCGCGGATATCGGAGTTGTCGGCAAGGATACGATTCTGGAAGAGGGCAGAAGACTGTTTGAGGTGCTGGATTTGGGGTTTGGAAAGTGCCGGATGTGTGTCTGCGGGCCGGAATCGGCGAGGGAGCATCTGCGTCATCATGAGCTGATTCGTGTGGCAACCAAGTATCCGAACATCGCGAAGGACTACTTTTATAATAAAAAGCACCAGACAGTGGAGATTATCAAATTGAATGGTTCCATTGAGCTGGCTCCGATTGTCGGACTGTCGGAGGTGATTGTTGATATCGTGGAGACGGGTTCAACCTTAAAAGAAAACGGGCTGGTGGTGCTCGAAGAGGTCTGTCCGCTGTCTGCGCGCATGGTGGTGAATCAGGTCAGTATGAAAATGGAAAACGAGCGTATAACAAAAATTATTAATGACTTAAAAAGGGCGCTTATTTAATATCTGGAAAGGGGCAAATGAAATGAAGAAGGTATATTTAACGGACGAGACAAAACAAAATCTGCTGCAGGATTTGCTGAAGAGGAGTCCCAATCATTATGAAGGCTTTACAGAGAAGGTGCAGGCGATTTTGGAGCGTGTGAAGCAGGAACGTGACGCGGCGGTGTTTGATTATACAAAACAGTTTGACGGTGTTGAGATTAATTCTGAGACTGTTAAGGTGACAGAAGAAGAGATTCAAAAAGCGTATCAGCAGGTGGATGAGAAGCTCCTTGCGGTCATACGAAAGGCAAAGGCGCGCATTGCTGCTTACCATGAAAAACAGAAGCAGAACAGCTGGTTTGACAGCCAGCCGGACGGAAGCATTCTCGGCCAGAAGGTGACGCCGCTGGAAAAAGTCGGAGTGTATGTGCCGGGCGGAAAGGCCGTATATCCCTCTTCGGTCCTTATGAATGTTGTGCCTGCAAAGGTAGCCGGTGTGGATGAAATTATCATGACGACACCGCCTGGAAAAGACGGGAAGGTTTATCCGGTAACGTTAGTCGCTGCAAAAGAAGCCGGTGTGGATACGATATACAAAGCAGGCGGCGCTCAGGCAATCGCAGCGCTGGCCTATGGGACGGAATCCATTCCAAAGGTAGACAAAATCGTGGGACCGGGCAATATTTATGTGGCGCTGGCAAAGAAGGCTGTGTACGGACATGTGAGCATCGACTCGATTGCGGGTCCGAGCGAGATTTTAGTGCTGGCTGACGAGACGGCCAATCCGCGGTTTGTGGCGGCAGATTTGCTGTCCCAGGCAGAGCATGATGAAATGGCGTCGGCTATTCTGATTACAACAAGTGAAAAACTGGCCGACGAAGTCGAACGGGAAGTGGAGCGGTTTACAGAAACACTTTCCAGAAAAGAGATTATACAAAAATCACTAGATACCTATGGATATCTTTTGCTGGCGGACAATATGGAAGATGCCATTGCGGCAGCCAATGAAATTGCATCGGAACATTTGGAAATACTGACGAAAGACCCATTTTCCGTTATGACAAAAATACGCAATGCCGGAGCCATCTTTCTGGGAGAATACAGCAGTGAGCCGCTTGGGGATTATTTTGCCGGACCGAATCATGTTCTTCCGACCAACGGAACAGCGAAATTTTTCTCGGCGTTAAGCGTAGATGATTTCATAAAAAAATCCAGCATCATATCTTTTTCAAGAGAGGCGCTGGAGCCGATTCATGAGGATATCATCCAGTTTGCGGAGTCGGAGCAGCTGACCGCACATGCGAATTCGATCCGGGTGCGGTTTGAGTAAGGGGGGATTATCAGGATAAATGCAAGAATAATACCAGAAATTTAGTCACAGTATATGATGGAATTGCCAGATAACGAATTTGAAAGAGGAGGAGTATGAAGAAAAGAGTAGTTTAAAAAGGTGGAAATTATATGAAAAAAACAAAAAAAATAGTATGTCTCACTCCGCTTCTGCTACCTCTTTTTCTGACGGCAGCGCCAATACAGGCAGCGCAGTTACCAGAAGGGTCCGCTATACAAAAACAGACAGAGAATCCGAAGGTGCCGGAGCCGATTCAGATCATCGATCTGGATAAAGAGCTTTTGGATGGACAGGAATACAAAGTAAAAAACGAACTGGTGTTCGATAATCCGTTTGGGAACAAAGAACTGGCCGAAAGCCTGAGAGAGATTGGGGTGTATGATACCCCAAAGACAAGGCCGGAAAAGTGGGCTCTCCAATCTTGGAGTAGGAAACCAGTATGGGAAAAGGGATTAACCGTTTCTTACTGGATTAAGGTCCCGTCAGAAGAAGACGGAGGCTATAGCAGAGGAAGCGCCCTGCGCTGGGAACTGGATGAAAAACTTTCCTATAATGCAGATGATTATGCCCGTTATCTGACATGCAGTTACTGGGATGTAGAACGCAAGAACATTGCAAAGGAACAGTATAATGGCAGCATGGCAGCACTGAATGCAACAGCGGCAGGCGAAGAGTCGAAAACAGTGTACGGCTCCCAGTTTTATTTTAAATATGCGGAGACAACCGGGGAAACGGATGAAGACGGTGCACCGCTGCCCAGGCTGCATCGGTCGGAAAGCGGATTTGAGGGTCCGGTTTACGACGCAAGATATATAAGAGATACAGATGGGTATTTTTATTCGGATTATTATAATTATAATCCGAATTATGTCCGTGGATTTGTAAAGCTGGCAGACGGCAGCTATGAGGAACAGAATCCGGGTTCACAAGATGCAAGGTATGAAAGCTACCATATGTTAGATATGGAGAGCGGTTCTATAGTCAGACGCGCCTATGTGGATGGGCAGTTGCAGATTGACACGGACAATTCCATTTTCTGGAATCCGGAGTGCGCGCACGGTCCGCAGTTAAACAAGAATGTAACGCCATATGAGGAAAATTTTGTTATGCAGCGGGCGAACAATTTTTATGCGAACTCCTGGTGGGATAGCAGTGAAAAGGATGAAGATGGATATGGCACATACGCTTCAGCCAAGGACAGGGCGCTGTCCCCGGTGACGGCAGTGAGCGGGGATGGGATTTCTGTTCCCGGCGGCAATGCAGACCGGTGGCATCAGGTGACGGTCACATTTCAGAATGACTGGGTGGAATTTTATGTGGACGGCGTCTGCGCAGACGTGCGTGAGACGTATGCAGCCAAGGGCGGCCTTTGGTTGAATTTTTATAGCAAGCCGCAGTTCAATAAGGGATGTTCTTTACGCTGGATTCCGACAGAGCAAGTTTGCATGTCCCTGGACCACCCAAATTTCAATTGTACGCTTTTAATGGACTGGATAACTGACGAAAATGCGACGCTCCACATTGGAGGAGCCGGAAAATATGGAAAAATGCATGGACTGGCAGATACTGCCGGCGAATTTTACATGGATGATTTGTATTTTTATGGAGAACTGTTAAATGAGGAACAGATTCAGTCAGCCTATTATGAACAGGCAGTCAGCCGCGGTCTGCTTGAAGAGAAAAAGAAACCGGGAGATGTCAATTTTGACGGTACCGTGAATTTAACGGACGCACAGCAGGTTTTGAAAATGGCATTGAATCTGCTGCCCTTTACAGATGAGGAAAAAGAAGCTGCAGATGTGGACGGGGATAAAAAGATTACATTGGCAGATGCCCAGCTTGTATTAAAGGCAGCGTTAAATTTAATTTCATTGGAACAGAAATGATGTTTACAACAGAAAGGGGAAAAACATGACGAACCGTGCCTCAGAAATTACAAGAAAAACAAAGGAGACGGACATTTTCTGCAGCCTGCATATCGATGGGAGCGGCGCTGGCAAAATCCAGACCGGAATCGGTTTTTTTAACCATATGCTGGAGGCCTTTACCAAACACGGGCTGTTTGATATGGAATTAAGGGTAAAAGGAGATTTGGTGGTGGATGGCCACCATACCATTGAAGATACCGGCATTGTACTTGGAGAAGCCATAAAAGAGGCAGTTGGAGATAAAAAAGGAATCAGACGGTACGGAAGCTGCATCCTGCCGATGGATGACGTGCTTGTTCTGTGTGCGGTCGATTTGTGCGACAGGCCGTACCTGGTCATGGACGATGTGTTTACGGCAGAAAAAATCGGTTATATGGATACGGAAATGGTACACGAATTTTTCTATGCAATTTCCTATTCTGCCCGGATGAATCTGCACATAAAGGTGCTGACGCCGGGAAACCATCACCATATGGTGGAAGCCATGTTCAAAGCATTTGCGAAGGCGCTTGACATGGCAACGTCTTATGACGAACGGATTTCAGATGTCCTGTCAACAAAGGGTAGCCTTTAATAGTAAAGGAATAGCAAAGCAAAGAAATAAACAACAATTGTGGGGTAAAAGAATGGAATTCAAGCATAAAATCGAATGGAGCCAGCTGAAACAAAACACAGACGGCATGGTGCCCGTTGTCGTACAGGATTATGAAAACAATGAAGTTTTGATGGTTGCCTACATGAATGAGGAGGCATTTTATGAGACGCTGTCCTCCGGACAGATGACATATTACAGCCGAAGCCGCCAGGAGCTTTGGAAAAAGGGGCTGACCTCAGGGCATTTTCAAAATGTAAAATCCCTGACGGCAGACTGTGACTTAGACACCATACTTGCAAAGGTAGAACAGATTGGTGCGGCATGCCATACGGGAAAGCGTTCCTGCTTTTTTCAGCCAATTGTTGTTTATTTCTTTGCTTTGCTATTCCTTTAC
>CANOFI010000175.1 GCA_947565255.1 uncultured Lachnospiraceae bacterium | reverse complement strand
CGAAAATCGACAAGGCACAAACTCGCTTGACAAATCTTATTGCTATGAGGGCGGATGGTGAGTTGTCAAAAGAAGAATATCAGACCATGCGGAAACCTATTGATGCTGAAATCCAACAGTTGCAGGAAAGGTTAAATCAAGCACCAAATGATGAACAGCCGAAAAATGGACTTGAATTAGACGGAATAATCAGTACGTTGAATACACTGATAGATTTTAGTGGGACGAAAATCAGTGAGGAAGTCATCAATCAATTTATATATAGGGTAACGCCAACATCGGACACTACTTTTGACTGGTATGTGAATCTGAACGGAACGGCTGATGTCAGGGCAACCTTTACAGCCGAGGGACGGAAAAACAGAGCCGTAGTCAAATTAGAGGAAATCGAACAGATTTCCTCGTTACATAGGAAAGAGAATGAGGACAACGGAATGTTCCTCAAAAACCCCCTTGTTTTTACCTTTCTGCACAGGCAGCCGCAACAACAGCTGTGTATTTGCAGACGGGATTACTCTGGATGACAGCGGCCTGCAGGCAATCATGGACGGCACATATGATTATGAGGCCGCACGAAAACAGGCACAGCTTTTGGTAGAAGGAATGGCGTCTATGGGCAGCAGTGATGCCATATCAGACGCAGGTACATATACAGCACCTGAGGCGGCGACTGCATCCGGCGTTCAGATGTGGGTAACAGAATAAATATGATACATTCCTTTAAGAGATGTTCCTATTAGTTAAATGTCATAGTTTTATTTTTTACAGTCAGCGGTGCCGGACGAACACATGTTCGGTTATTTGCCCGGCACCCATATTTCATAGTACAACAGATACGGAGGAGAGACAATTGGAAGAAAAAATCAGCAGCGGAATGGCAGGCCTGCTCATCATGCTGCACATGCTGAACGTACATATTTCCCCGGAACAGCTACAGCGGTTACTGCAGGAATACGGCAGCAAATCCGAAGAAACCGCCATTATGCTGGCAGCAAGAAAGCTGAAGCTGAAAAGCCGGATTAGAAAACTGGATTATGATGCCGCGCTGAAAGCGAAACAGCCGTTTATCGCAAAGGCAAAAAGCGGGGAATTTTTTGTGGTTGGCGGCAGCGGTGACGGCCGGGTGATGGTAGTCGGGCAGAATCAGAAAAGACCGCAGATCTATACGAGGGAGCAGCTGGAAGAGCGATGGGACGGAACTGCTATTTTTATATACAAAAAAGAAATTCTGGACAAAGAGGCAATTTTTGGGTTCCGGTGGTTTCTGCCGGTGATTTTAAAATTTAAAAAAGAATTTATTACAGTTCTTGTTGCCGCCTTTACAATACAGATACTTGGAATATTGACGCCGCTTATGACGCAGGTAGTGGTGGATAAGATATTGTCGCATAACAGTCTGTCTACGCTGTATGTGCTGACGGCCGGGCTGCTGTTGGGCTACTTGTTCGAGCTGGTTTTAGGGCTTGCGAAGAATTATGTTTTCACCCACACGACAAACCGCATTGACGTGATGCTGAGCTATAAATTATTCCGGCATTTATTTTCCCTTCCGCTGCGCTATTTTGAAGCAAGAAAAGTGGGTGAGACAGTGGCAAGGGTGAGGGAGCTGGACAGCATCCGTACGTTTTTGACCGGTACGCCCTTATCCTCCATGATTGACCTTTTGTTCATCATCGTATACATTGTAGTCTTGTTTTTCTACAGCGGGATGCTGACATGGGTAGTAATCGGCTCGATTCCGGTATTTGCGGTGTTGTCTCTCGTAATCACGCCGCTGTTTAAGAAAAATCTGGATGAAAAATTTAATGCCGGGGCAAAAGCCCAGTCTTACCTCGTGGAGAGCATTACGGGAATCCAGACCGTAAAATCCTTTGCGATAGAGCCGAAGCTTTTAGAGAAATGGGGCAATCTTCAGTCGGATTATGTAAAGGCAGGGTATAAAACCTCCATGGTTGCAGCAACCTCCAACACGCTGGGACAGTTCATCCAGAAAAGCTTCGACCTCATAATTTTGTTTCTCGGCGCAAAGCTGGTGATGGACGGAGAATTTACGGTCGGACAGCTGGTGGCGTTCCGGATGCTCGCAGGAAGGGTCAGCGGGCCGGTGCTTCGCTTTGTGCAGCTCTGGCAGGAGTATCAGCAGGCGTCCATGTCTGTAAAACGCATTGGAGATATTTTTCATTCCGTACCGGAGCCGTCGTGCACCACAGATAAGGCAGCGCCGCGCATACAGGGAACAATCGCCTTTGATAAGGTAAGATTCCGGTACCGGGTGGACGCGCCGGAGGCAATCCGGGACATGAGCTTTACCATCCCGGCCGGGCAGGTGATTGGAATTGTAGGAAGAAGCGGTTCCGGAAAAAGTACCATTTCAAAACTAATCCAGAGAATGTATGTTCCAGAGGAAGGCAGGATTACCGTGGACGGAATGGATCTTTCCATGGCAGACCCGGTATGGCTCCGGCAGCAGATAGGAATTGTGCTGCAGGAAAATTTCATGTTCAACGGGACTGTGGCGGAAAACATAGCCATCCACTGCCCCGGCGCCGGTATGAACCAGATTGTTTACGCAGCCAGGACGGCCGGCGCACACGAGTTTACACTGGAGCTTCAGGATGGATATAACACCGTAATCGGGGAACAGGGCGTTGGCCTGTCGGGCGGGCAGAAACAGCGGATTGCAATTGCGAGGGCGATTATGGCAAATCCGAGAATTCTTATTTTTGACGAGGCGACCTCGGCGCTGGATTATGAATCGGAAAGTATCATTCAGAACAATTTAAAGCATATTTGTGAGGGGCGAACGGTGCTCATTATTGCACACCGCCTGTCCACTCTGAAAAATGCGGACAGAATTATGGTGATTGACAAAGGAAAGCTGGCGGAATATGATACGCCGGACCGACTTCTGGAGCGAAAAGGTCTTTACTATTATTTATATACAAAACAGCTGCGGGGTGAAAAAATCAAATGAATGGAAAAGAACATATGACGGAATATATTGTGGAGCACAGCAAAAAAAGGAATCGGAAGCTGAAATATGACTTTATGCCGGATCTTTTGGAGCTGATTGAAAAACCGTGCAATGCAGGGGGAAAGGTCATTATCTGGACCACAGTTCTTCTGCTGTGTGCCGCCGTCATCTGGGCGGCCGCCGCGAAGGTGGATGTGGTCGTTACGGCGAGGTGCGGGATGAAGCCGGCAGCGGGCGTTGTAAATGTGCAGACACAGGCAGACGGCGTAATCGGTGAGGTGTGCGTGCAAAACGGGCAGCACGTCAATGCCGGGGACGTGCTTGTGCGGGAAAAAACGGAAGTGCTTGAGCTGGATATGCAGGCTCTTGAGAGGCAGATTCAGTTTCTGGATACGGAACTGGAGCTGTATCAGAAAATTGTGGACGGAGAGGACATTTCGCAGCTGAGCTATGAGGGATATGAGCAAAACCTGAAAAACAATATGGACTATCTGCTCGGTCAGGAAAGGCTTTACCAAAAGGCCCTGGAGGGGCAGAGTGAGGAAAGGAAGGAGAGTCTGCGCGAGCAGCACCGGATTGAAACGCTGGGAAAAATAGTGGAGGATAACAAAGCAAAAGAACAGCTTTTGTCGGATAAGAACAGGGCAGAAAAAAATCTGGAGTACCAGGTTATAAAAGCAGACAGGGCAGGGTATATCGCGAACATGAAAGAGGGCTTAGAAGGAAATGCGGTGATTGCCGGAACAAAACTTATGGAGCTGGTGCCGGATGATTCGGATATGGAACTGGAAGGTTATGTCGGCAATAACGAGATTGCCCTGCTGAAAAAAGGTATGAAAGTATCTGTGAAGCTGGATGCCTATCCGTATTCGGATTATGGACTGCTGGACGGTAAAATCACCTACATTTCACCAAATGCATTTACGGATGAAAATATGCAGAATGTATACCAGGTGAACGTATCGGTGGAGAAGAAAAAGACGATGAGCTGGAAGTCCGGAATGACGGGAACCATGGAGGTCAAAGCTGGAAAAAGAAGCGTGCTGGATTACTTTTTAGAGCCGGTGACACAAGCGCTGGGGGATACGGTGAAGCAAAAATAGGGATGACGCTATGCGTCATCCCCGGAAATCTCATTTTCTGTTTCCCAAAGTTTGCTTATGTGCAAATCCCATTTCCGATAATTCATCGTTGTCCATACACACATAAGCCCCCTTTCGGATTTATGCATAAAACTCCTTCACCGCTTCAAAGAAAGCATCAATATTCTCCCATTTCGACATGGGCGGGACATCGCAGCCCGTGGAAATAACAAAGTTCGGATAGCCGCAGCATTTGTCCATAATATCCTTTGTTGTGGATTTTACGGATTCTACAGTTCCGTTCCTGAGTTGTCCGGCCGGGTCTACATTGCCCATCGCAATGCGGTCTTTGGGAATCTTGTCCATCATCTCATCCATGGCGATGGCGTTTCCGAAATGGAAGACCGGAGCGCCGGTATCGAGAATGGAATCAATCATCTGAATCGTACAGTTGCCGCAGTTGTGGTAAACGACAATAAACGAATCATCCTGTACGGCGTCTACAATCTTTTTCACATAATCGCTGGAAAATTCCTCTGCAAGCGCCGGGGAGAGAAGGCCCGCTAACGGCTCCGCCATGACAACGCCGTGCGCGCCGACCTTTTTGTATGCCAAAATATATTCAGTAATAAATGCAGTGGCTTTTTCTAAAACCGTATGTACCATGTCAGGCTCTTCGTAGCAGTAAATCATGGCTTCGGTCACGTCCATCAGCCGGCCTGCCAGAGAAAACGGTCCGATGACGCCGGCAAATACCGGACGGTCCGTAATGAGCTTAACAGCCTTTTCAATTGCGTCAATGTAGATTTGGGTTCTTCCGCTTCCGACTACGGGAATCTCAAGCGCGTCCGCATCTTCCTCGGAGGATACGATAGAGCCTGTAACGGTGGGCACTTCGTCATCGGAAATGTGGATTGTGGAGCCGAAGCATTCTGCCTCAACGGACAAATCCATCAGGCTTACGGATGCGCCTGCATCGGTGCGAGCAGCAACAGCTTTCATGCCGTCTGCCTGTAAATCACTGCTGGAAATCAGGTCCTTTACGCTGATATCCATTAACTGGATTGCCGGAAAGGACAGGACCGGAATCGCTTTTTTTGCCGGTGAGCTGATCGTGTCTTTCACCCATTGCATCATGTTTCTGTCTGACATATGCCAAAATACCACCATGTTCTTCCGTCTCTCTCAACAGATCTCCTCTC
>CANOFI010000174.1 GCA_947565255.1 uncultured Lachnospiraceae bacterium | reverse complement strand
TCCTGCCCCCGTATGGCGTCTATCTTATATTGCTGAAGCGTACAAAGGCTTTCTCTTAATCTGGCTTTCCATCGCCTCACTGGCGCCGTCCGGCGTTTTTTCATCCGCCACCTCAATGATTTCCAGTCTGCAATAACGGCCAAGACGCTTCGTGTATTCTGCAATGGCGTCCGTAAAATATTTTTCTTTGATTTTTCCTGCCGCATAAATTGTAATATGCATATCACTGCTCCTTTTTCACATTCCTCATTCTTTTGCCATTCCAGTGAATGACAGCCAATCCTCTTTCCCTCTTCATACCAAACATACAAAAAATTTACCCTCAGAGCCGGCTCCAAGGGTAAATTCTGTCCGTTATCAGGTTTCTATTTTACAGTAAATACCGTAAACTGCAGCACAGTATAAATCGCATAAATGGCAATCAATGCTCCCCCCTGTATCCTATATCCGCGTTTTTTAAACCAAAACGGGAGAATAAGCACAAGCATGACAAGCAGTCCGGTCGGCGCAGTCAGATAGAAAGAATTGATATCTTTAATGCTGATTCCCCGTATGGTCGCAGGAATGCCGACTACCAGCAGTAAATTCAGAGTATTGGCCCCGATAATATTACCAAGTGATACATCTGCATACCCCTTAACGAGTGAAGTAATTGCGGTAACCAACTCCGGAAGCGATGTGCCAAGCGCAACAATCGTTACACCAATTACGGCTTCGGACACCCCGACTTTTTTCGCAATAACCGTTCCATTATTTACAAGGAATTTAGAACCTAAAAATAACAGCGCCGCACAGACCACCAAAGTAATCACTGCCATCGGCACAGAGCCTTCCACTTCCTCCTCTTCCTCAGAACTTTCACCACCCGTTAACTTTATACTCAAAAAGGCATAGACGCAAAATCCAAGAAGCAGACATACACCCAGCCATCTTGGCACAGTTTCTGTAACCATTCCGACAGTAGATACCACTACATAAACAGAAAAGTATAATATGCTTCTCCATGAAATACTGGAACGCTCCACTCCTTTTGAGGGCTTACACATCTGTGTAATCGCTGCAATCAACGCCGTATTACAGACAATGGAGCCAAACGCATTGCCAATTGCCATATCACCCTTGCCCGCAAATGCGGCTGTCGTTGATGTTAAAATTTCCGGCAGTGTAGTTCCAAGACTCACAATTGTCGCCCCGACAATAATCTGGGGAATACCAAGCTTTTTAGAAATCAGAATCGATGCGTCCACAAACCGGTCCCCGCCAAACATAATCAGTGCCAGACCAATCACAAACAGAATCACACACGCTACCATATGCGACCCCATGTACCCCTGAAATACCTCTCCATCTGCAAACAACAAATCTCCTGCCAGCTTCAAAAACTGTTCCATAATCTTCCTCCTTTTCTTATACATGTGACAGCAAAAGCTTTTCCCATGAGAAATTTTTCCATAGAAAAAGACTTCTACCGTTCAGTCTTTATCGGTAAAAGTCTTGCCAAAGCTACTGATCAACTTCTATGATACCGGCTATGTACGATAGCGGGATGTCGATATCATATATGGCCCCGCACAATTTGCCACATTTTCGGCAAGGCCACCAGCTACTCCCTTTTACAAGTATGGAAACAATATTATGTTGTTATCCGTTATGGTTTACAGTATAATCAATAATCTTAAACTTGTCAAGACCCATTGTCAACAAATTCCAGAATAAAATCAAGCAGCTCATTTGCCGCCGCCTCCTTGCTCATCTTAGGCAGTTCAAGCTGTTTCTCCTTCGTAAGAAAGGTCAGGACATTCGTATCCGTGCCAAATCCGGCACCCTCTGTCCGCAGGCTGTTCGCCGCAATCATATCCAGATTTTTTTTCTGAAGCTTTGCCCGGGAATGTTCGATTACATGTTCCGTCTCCATGGAAAAGCCGCACACGAACTGGTGTTCTTTTTTGTGTGCACCGATATACTGTAAAATATCATCCGTCCGCTCAAGCTCCATAACCAGAGTATCCCCGGATTTCTTAATCTTTTCCGGCTCCGTTCTTTTCGGTCTGTAATCCGCTACAGCCGCACTCTTTATAATGATGTCCTGCTTTTCAAACTGCCCCTTTACCGCCTCAAACATTTCCTTTGCACCTGTCACAGAAAATACATGCACAAACGGCGGTTTTTCAATTGCTGTCTGCCCGCTGACTAATGTCACATCCGCACCGCGCAGCATTGCCATTTTTGCAACGGCATACCCCATCTTTCCGGTGGAATGATTCGTGATATATCTGACCGGGTCTATGGCCTCCTGCGTTGCCCCTGCAGTTACGAGCACCCTTTTTCCCTGAAAATCTTTTGGAAACGCCGCCTCCCTTAAAATATACTGCAAAAGCGCTGCCGGCGGCGGCAGCTTCCCCGCGCCGGTATCCCCGCACGCAAGACGCCCGGTATCCGGCTGTGCAACGATCCAGCCATACGCTTTCAGCTTCTCCAAATTATCCTGCACCACCGGATTTTCATACATACGGGTATTCATCGCCGGCGCTATAATTTTGGGGCAGGTACAGGCTAAAAGCGTCGTTGTCAGCATATCATCTGCAATTCCATGTGCTATTTTTCCAATCACATTGGCGCTCGCCGGCGCTACGATAACCGCATCTGCTTTTTTCGCAATGGAGACATGCTCTACCTGAAATTCAAAATTCCGGTCAAATGTATCCACCAGACATTTATTTTTGCAAAGACCTTCAAACGTAACCGGACTGATAAACTGGCACGCATTTTTCGTCATCAGCACATGCACGTCCGCCCGCTGTTTTTTTAAAAGGCTTACAAGCTCTGCTGCTTTATAGGCCGCAATGCTTCCGGTCACACCTACTAAAACCGTTTTATTTTTTAACATTCTATCCTCCGAGATATATGTTTCATTCAAACCAAACATATGTTCTATTTTATTCTGTCGCCTGCTGTGCCAGAGCGTGAATGAATTTTCAGAGACGCTCTGGTCCGGTTGTCAATAAGTCAGTATACCAGTTCCCCATGCTTTTCATAATGGGCCGTTTTTGTGATATGATTGTCTTCATCGACAAATACAACGTTCGGCTTATGCGTCTTCGCCTCTTCTGCAGATAACTGGCAGTAAGACATAATAATCACATGGTCGCCGTTCTGTACCAGCCGGGCCGCCGCGCCATTTAAACAAATCATGCCGGAACCGGCCTCACCGGCTATGGTGTACGTTTCCAGCCGTGTACCGGCTTCCACATCCACAACCTGAACCTTTTCATATTCCAAAATTCCCGCGGCATCCATTAAAACCGGATCGATTGTAATGCTGCCGACATAATTCAGCTGCGCCTGAAGAACCTTTGCGCGATGTATTTTACCTTTTAACATTGTAATATTCATTCTGATTCCTCATTCCTCTCGTTTCACCCAGGTACAAATAGCAGGGAAATACTTACTTTTCACCGCTATTCACCCTCTAATCCATTCTTAACCGTCTGTACCGCAATCCATTACTCCGCGATATCGACAATCACATTATCAATCAGCCGGGTTTTTCCGATATATACAGCAACCGCAACCAGCATTTCGCCTTCCATATATTCCTTTTCTTCCAAAGCAGGCCATGTTACCGCGCTTGCGTAATCCACTTTTGCCAGCGGCTCCGTCTCTATCGCCTCTTTTAAAAAATTCTGAATGACCTCTGCTGATTTCTCACCTGCTTCTATTTTTTCTTTTGCAGCACGCAACGCCTTCGACAAGACGAGCGCCGCCTCGCGTTCCTCCGCACTCAGGTACGTATTTCTGGAGCTTTTGGCCAGTCCGTCATCCTCTCTTACGATGGGGCAGCCGATAATTTCAATATTCATATTTAAATCTCTTGCCATTCGCGTAATTACGGCAAGCTGCTGCGCATCCTTCTGCCCAAAATAAGCCCGGTCCGGTGTCACAAGGTTAAATAATTTTGTCACAATTGTACATACGCCGCGAAAATGTATGGGACGTGTTTTTCCGCACAATCCCTGTGTCAGCCCTGTCATGTCCACATAGGTAATAAAATCCTCCTCATACATGTCTTCATTGTCCGGATGAAACACCAAATCCGCACCAGCCTCTTCGCACTTTTGGCAGTCTCTGTCAAAATCTCTCGGATAAGCATCAAAATCTTCATTTGGACCAAACTGCATTTGATTCACAAATACACTGACAACGACCTTGTCATTTTCCTCTGCTGCGCGCCGAATCAGACTCTGATGGCCTTCATGCAGATATCCCATTGTCGGCACAAAACCAATCTTTAAGCCCTGTCCTCTCCAAAACCTAATAATGTCTCTTAACTGGTCCACATGCTTTGCAACCTTCATGCCCATCATCCTTTCTGTCCTTCGCCGTATGCGTCCTTTAGCTTCTCAATAATCTCTTCTTCTATTTTAAAGGTATGTTCTGCTGCGGGAAAGGTCTGGTTCTGAACCTCTTCCACATACTTCTGAAATCCTTTTTTTATACATTCCCCTGCGTTTGCAAATACCTTGGCAAATTTCGGTACAAAATCTGAATAAATGCCGAGCATATCCTGATATACCAGCACCTGTCCGTCACATCCTGCACCCGCGCCAATTCCAATCGTCGGAATTTCCAGTTTTTCTGTCACATATTCCGCCAATGCTGCCGGCACGCATTCCAGCACAACCGCAAATGCCCCGGCTCTCTGCACTGCAAATGCATCCTCCAGCAGCTGTCTTGCCGCTGCCTCATTCTTGCCCTGTACTTTGAACCCGCCAAATGCATTGACCGACTGCGGGGTCATACCGATATGACCAACGACCGGTATGGAAGCATCCACAATCGCACGGATATGCTGTTCAAATTTTTGTCCGCCCTCCAGCTTTACCGCCTGGGCTTTCCCTTCTTTTACAAGCCGGCCTGCGTTTTTTACCGCATCATATACGGAAGCCTGATAAGACATAAACGGCATATCCGCTATCACCAGCGCGTTTTTAGTTCCTCTTGCCACTGCCGCCGTATGATGAATCATATCCTCCATTGTCACCGACAAGGTGTCCTCATACCCCAACATGACCATTCCAAGCGAGTCTCCCACTAATATGGAATCCATTCCCGCTTCATCCACAAGCTTCGCCATGGAATAATCATACGCAGTCAGCATAGTCAGTTTCTTCCCTTGCTGCTTCGCCTGTCCAAATGTCAGCACAGTGTTTTTCATATTTTTGCCTCCGAGGGGGTAACAGAGAACAGGATTCTGCCTGTCTT
>CANOFI010000173.1 GCA_947565255.1 uncultured Lachnospiraceae bacterium | reverse complement strand
TTCCGCGATACGAACACTGTATGCTTCGATCTTTGCTTCATTTTCTTTCATCTGCAGATTGCTGAAGGAACTGTTCGCATAAGCAGATATCTCCAGCCCTTTCTCAAGACCCAGCCGTATCTCCTCCATCTGCATCCAATTATATTCACTTTTGGCATAAACGGCAACTTCCAGATTCGCAGACAGACCCAATCTGATTTCATGAATCTGCTGCGAATACATGTCCTTTGATATCCAAAGCCCAATCGGCAAATCTTCCTCCATTGCCAGTCTTATCTCTTCCAGCTCCCTGTCAACAAATCCCATTTTTATATATGGTTTGATATCTAAAAAGGCCTTCAATGCAAGCCGTATCTGTTCCATCGTTCCATAGCTGTAAGAAGGATCGGCATACTGGGAGACATCAATCCGTTCTTTCTGCCCCATATGAATCTGCTCCAGCTGAAGCTGGTTAAAGTCAGAACTTTTCCAAATTGAATCCTGCACCGGGCTTTCATTTTGGTCTGATCTCTGTTCTGAAAAACCATGATTATCCATGTCCGCTGCACCACCTGTTTGTTATTTTTACACAATCGATGGTATTATATCATTAATCCTATAAAAAGTCTACTATTTCCTGATGGGATCTCACACAAACTTATGAAAATCCATCTCGGGAATCAATTATAAATCTGCCTTCCTCAACCGGAACTCGCGGCGCACCTGCTCATATCCAAATCCTTTTCGGACCAGGCTGCAGAATAGTTTGTGTACCTCTTTTCTGTCAGCATGCTCCAAATCCATCTGCTTTTTCTCTATAAGGCGGCTGATTGCCTGAGACTCTCCCGCAACCTCCTGCTCCTCGAATGCCTGCTCGATTACCTGCGCACAAACCCCTTTCTGCTGCAGCTCATACCGCATCTGTCTTATACTTTTTGACCGGCTCCTTGTTCGGATAAACTCTCTTGCATATCTTGCATCGTCCACATAATGGCACTGCTTTACATAGTCAAGCACATGCTGGATTACTTCCTCCGGATATCCTCCCTCATGCAGCTTCATACGAAGCTGATATTCTGTCCGGTCCATGGAAAACAAAAGGTTCTGGGCTCTTGCCCTGCCTCTCTTTTCCAGCACATCATGCATAATCTCAGCATATAGCTCTTCAGTCAGGACGCTTCCCTCACAAATTCCATACCGGCACAGCTCGCCCCTGTATAATATAAATGCAAATTCTCCGTCCAAAAATATCCTGCTCCGTTTGCTGTTTACCGGAATAATCTCTGTCACAATCACAATTCTTACGCTTCCTTTTCTTCTGCGGTCTCTTTTGCCTTTCCGTCAGACTCCTCCTTTTCTCCAAGCTCATAATGCGCACGCACCCGTCTCTCTACTTCCTCCATGATATCCGGGTGTTCGCTTAAAAAGCTCTTGGCATTCTCTCTTCCCTGGCCGATTTTATCCCCTTCATAAGCATACCATGCACCGCTTTTTCTCACAATTTCACACTCTGCGGCCAGATCAAGAATATCGCCTTCCCTTGAAATTCCCTTTCCAAACATAATGTCAAACTCTGCCTCCTTAAAAGGCGGAGCTATCTTATTCTTCACCACCTTAATCCGGGTGCGGTTTCCGATCATCTCCCCATTCTGCTTCAACGTTTCTATTCTTCGAACATCCATTCGAACGGATGCATAAAACTTTAATGCTCGTCCTCCTGTTGTCGTTTCCGGATTGCCAAACATTACACCAACCTTCTCCCGCAGCTGATTGATAAAAATAACCACACAGTTCGACTTGCTGATTACTGCCGTCAGCTTCCTCAAAGCCTGGGACATAAGCCTTGCCTGCAGTCCCACGTGGGAATCCCCCATATCACCGTCAATCTCTGCCTTCGGCACAAGCGCCGCAACGGAGTCCACAATAATAATATCCACTGCTCCCGAACGCACCATGGTCTCCGTTATTTCCAATGCCTGTTCCCCATTGTCCGGCTGGGAAATATAAAGATTATCAATATCTACTCCAATATTCCTGGCATATACCGGGTCAAGCGCATGCTCCGCATCGATAAAACCTGCAATTCCCCCTCTCTTCTGCACTTCTGCCACCATATGGAGTGCAACTGTCGTCTTACCGCTGGATTCAGGACCATATATCTCAACGACCCTGCCCTTGGGCACGCCGCCCAGTCCCAGCGCAATATCAAGACTCAGAGAACCGGTTGGAACCGTCTCCACATTCAGATTCCTCCCATGGTCTCCTAATTTCATGACGGAGCCCTTTCCAAAATCCTTCTCTATCTTGGTAATTGCAGCCTCCAGGGCTTTTTGTCTCTCTGTCAGCTGTTCTTCCATATTCTTTGCATTCTTTGTATTCTCTTTCATCATATCCTCCTTCTGATTCGAACATATTTTCCGAACTAATGTTTGTTTCTGCTATTATCTTATAATATTCATCCTAAAATGTCAACTACTTTTTATACTCCTTCCACCCCTTCCTTCCACCCCTGTTTCCATTATAGCACATGTTTCTTTCTATTTCCTAATACAAAAAAAACTATTTTTTTCACATATTTTTCACACTTGTAAAGAAAGCAGAAAAAATACAGCAGTCTGCACGGCAATATTTTGTGCAGGCTGCTGTATTCTTTTTTTCAGATTATCTATTTTTCACAAAATAGCCGGAAACCAAACACTCAGCGGCGGTCCGTAAGGCACGAAAAAAATAAAAGCGGCAGCCGACATAATTCTCGGACCGTTCTCACGCATTCTGCAGGAAACTCACAATATCTGAAAATCCCATACTATGAGAAGCCTTCACCAGAATAAAGTCTCCGTCTTTCAGAATCGCTTTGCAGTTCTCCATCGCCTCCTGTTTTTCTGCAAAATGCCAGCAGACATCCAGTCCCCGCTCATTTGCCGCATCGGCAATATATCTGCCCAGCTGTCCAACAGCAATCAGGACATCTATCTTTTTTTCTGACAAATAATATCCTATTTTTTTATGCAGTTCCTTTTCCTCTTCGCCAAGTTCAAACATATCACCAAGTATACAGACTTTTCTTCCCGGCGCATAACACAGCAAATCAATAACAGCCTCCATAGATGTCGGATTCGCATTATAACAGCTGTCAAGAATGGTAAAACGCCCAGTCTCTATCAGCTTATCCCTTCCATCCACCGGCTTCAGGGTCTCAATCCCCCTTTGAATTTCCTGCAGCTTTAGCCCCATTTTCAGCCCGACCCCGCAGGCCGCCATAGCATTTTGTACCATATGAAAGCCCGGCACCGGAATTCTGGTTCTGAAGCTGCCCGCCGGCGTATGCATGCAGCATTTCGTTCCCTTTAATCCCAGGCTTTCCACCTCATCCACATAAATGCCGCACGCCCCGCCGTCTCCATAAAACAACGGCCGGATGCCCCGGTATTCCTTTACTGTGCAGAGTTTATCGTCATTTCCGTTTAAAATAATAGCGCCATTCTCCTTCAGACCTTCGAAAATCTCCGTTTTCGCCTTTAAAACCCCATCGCGGTTTTTTAAATTCTCCAGATGGCACAAACCGATATTCGTGATAACGGCAATGTCCGGTTTTACAATCCTGGTAAGCCTCAACATTTCTCCAAACTGACTGATTCCCATTTCCAGAACTGCCGCCTGGTGTTCCTCTCTCAGCCTGAAAACAGTAAGCGGAAGTCCAACCTCATTATTAAAATTCCCATCTGTTTTCAATGTGCAGAATTTCTGGGAAAGCACCGAGGCAACCATTTCCTTCGTGCTTGTTTTTCCCACGCTTCCGGTTATGCCAACTACCGGAATTTTGAGCTGTTCCAGATAAAACTGCGCAATGTCCTTTAATGCCTGATAAGTAGATTTCACAAGCACATAAGGATTATCCCCCTGCAGCATATGCTCTGACAGCGTAAACAGCGCGCCCTTTTCGAACACCTGTTCTATATATACATGGCCGTCTGTCCGCTCCCCCTTAAGCGGAATAAAAAGGGAGCCTTCTTCCACCCTGCGGCTGTCCGTCCAGATCGAAGACACCTCCTGATTCAAAAGCGTTTCCGGACCATAACAGGTTCCCCCGCAGACGTCTGCCACATTTTTCATTGTAATATTTTTCATTCGATTATTCATTCGACACCTCAATCAGCTTCTCACATAATGTTCCATAATCCATTCCCAGCACCGCCGCTTCCTGCGGAATCAGGCTGGTCGGCGTCATACCCGGCAGTGTATTTGCTTCCAGACAGTAAATATTTTCATTCTCATCCATCAAAAAATCCATACGGCTGTATTTATCCAGCAAAAGCACCTCAGACACTTTGACAGCACATGCCTGCATCCTTTTTGTCGCCTCATCCGGAATGTCTGCCGGGCAGTACTCGTCAGTTGCACCTGCCTGATACTTATTCTTATAATCATAAAAACCAGCCTTAGGCACAATTTCAATTACCGGATAGGCTTCTCCCTGCACCACTGCAACGGAAAATTCCCTGCCCCTGATATACTGCTCCACTACCACTTCATCCTCCAGGGCAAACGACTCTTCCAGCGCGCGTTCCAATTCTCCGGGGTTCTCCACAATCGATACGCCAATGCTGGAACCGCCACAGGAAGGCTTTACCACACATGGAAATGTGATGCCGGTGCTCTTTTCCCCTCTTTCATGCGCTTTTAAAGTAATTCCCTTCGGCGTCGGAATGCCATTAGCTTCGAACAGATGTTTGCTCAGTCCCTTATCCATTGCAAGAGCGCTTCCGAGATACCCCGTACCGGTATAGGAAATGCCAAATAAATCAAATGCAGCCTGTACCTTTCCATTTTCCCCATTCTCTCCGTGAAGCGCCATAAATACAATATCTGCCTTCTGACACAGTGCAATCACATGTTCTCCAAAAAACACCTTGCGCGTTTTCTTCTCTTCCTCAACCTTCTGGCTGTTTTTCTCTATTTCCTTTAAGGCTTCTTCCAAAGAATAATTTTCTGTAAATATGTTTTCCGGACAGGCGGTTCCAAAATAAACATCCAGAATTGCCGCGTCATGACCTTTCTGCCGCAGTGCTCTGCAGACATTTTTCCCTGTTACAATGGAAACCTCCCTCTCCGTGCTGATACCCCCTGCTAATACAATAATGTTCATTCCGAACTCCTTCCCTAAAGCGTGCTTCGAGCAGGCTTTAGTACTGTAAAGTTATTACCTGATTCCCATAAATACGAGAATCGTCTCCTAATCTAATATATCACTTCCTATTCTTTTGTCAAGGATAAAGTATAACATTACAAGGCCATCCCATAATTGCTATGCAGCTTACCGCACAAATATGATTTTCTTCCATCTATATTTTCTACATTTTTTTACATGTA
>CANOFI010000172.1 GCA_947565255.1 uncultured Lachnospiraceae bacterium | reverse complement strand
CTGCAAACCAAGAGACCTACCGTCTCTGACGATAGGCCTCATATATTAACAACGACGCAGCCACTGCTGCATTTAATGATTCTAATTGTCCCTGCATCGGAATTCTGACATAACCGGTCGCAGACCGGCAGACCGCATCCGACAATCCGTTTGCCTCATTCCCGATCAAAAAAGCGGTCCCTTCTCGATAGGAGCGTTTATCGTAATCCACACTGTCCTGCAGATGCGCCGCATATACCTGAACTTCCTTTTTTTTCAAATGTGTGACAGTTTCTGACAAATCATCCACATACAAAAACGGCACCCGGTAAATAGAACCCATTGTGGAGCGAATCGTCTTTGGATTGTAAATATCGACCGTTCCCCTGCTCATAAAGACAGCTGTCACACCGGCGCCCTCGGCCGCACGGAAAATCGTACCCAGATTTCCTGGATCCTGGATATCCTCCAACAGCAAAAAAAGAGGCTGCTTTGTCCCAAGCAGGAGGTCCGGCTCATACTCCGGCCATTTCGCCACACACAAAATCCCCTGCGGCGTAACTGTGTCAGACACTGCCTTAAATACCGAGTCCTGCACAATCTCAAATGCGGTCCCAAGTCCGTGGAGAAGCTGTTTATTCTTATTATAATAAGATTCGGAAACATACACCTGTCTGCGCAGCTCCTGCGGCGTCTGCGCAAACATTTTTTCACCTTCTGCCACAAACACCTTTTGCTTTTTACGTTCCCTTGATTTTTGACACAGTTTTATTAAGTTTTTTATCTGTGGGTTCGCTGTACTTGTAATCATATTATACAGATAACATTCTGCCTACGGCAAATTCATAATCACTGATGCTCTTCTTCATGGACAGCGCCTCATGTATATCGTAATCTACATAATCACCGCTTTTTACAGCCACAACACGGTTACTTTTTCCCTGGCAGAGCAAATCCACCGCATAAGCGCCCATCACAGATGCGACAACACGGTCTCGGCAGCTGGGACTTCCTCCTCGCTGCATATGTCCAAGAATCGTTGCGCGGGTCTCCAGACCGGTCGCCGCCTCGATTCTCCGCGCCATACTCGTAGAATGTCCGATTCCTTCCGCATTAATAATAATGTGATGTTTTTTTCCCCGTTTCCGGTTCCGGATTATGTTATTAATCAGCTGCTGCTCATCATAGTTATAGTTTTCCGGCAGAAGAATATCCTCCGCACCATTGGCAATCCCGCACCAGAGCGCGATGTAGCCTGCACTCCGCCCCATAACCTCAATAATGCTGCACCGCTCATGGGAGGTGGACGTATCACGCACCTTGTCAATCGCCTCCATCGCTGTATTGACTGCCGTATCAAATCCAATCGTATATTCCGTACACGCAATATCCAGGTCAATCGTTCCCGGAATGCCAATTGTATTAATGCCCAGCGCCGCCAGCCTCTGTGCACCCGCAAACGAACCGTCGCCGCCGATAACCACGAGACCATCTATGCCATGATTCCGACAGATTTCAGCGCCTTTTTTCTGAAATTCCTCTTCCTTAAATTCCGGACAGCGGGCCGTATACAAAATGGTTCCTCCCCGCTGGATGGTATCCGAAACATCGCGTGCCTGCATGTCTATAATATCTTCATTTAACAATCCATTGTAGCCTTTGCGGATTCCCTTTACCTTCTTTCCGCGGTACATGGCAGTCCTTACAACCGCGCGGATTGCTGCGTTCATTCCCGGAGCATCCCCGCCGCTGGAAAGCACCCCAATCGTATTAATCTCTTTCTCCATTTGTATGACCTCCTTTATCTTCTGACCTGCCCATGCAGATCTCCAAATATATCCATGCTTACTATTATGCTTACTATTTATCATATAGCATTTTTTATAGTTTTTCAATATTCTTTTCCACAACTTTTACATTTCCTTCTCCAAATGCCTGATACAGCTTTTCAAGCAGCGCCTGATTAATCTGTATGCGCCAGTTTTCAGGCATTCTTTTTACCGCCCGCGGGTCCGCCGTATAAATGACAAGCTCGTCCTCGCCGTCCGTGTCTGCCAGCATGGAAAATAACTTCTGCTCCTGTTCTTTATAATCCTGCTTTGTCGGAAACTTCAGCCACAATTCCCTGGGCAGGCTGGAAAATGGTATCACCTTCTCACAGATTAGCTTGGCATCCTTTTCCTCTTCTGCCGATACCCTGCCCCTGACAAATATTTTTGTATCCACATCCAGAAACTGGCTACATTTTTCATAATCCCTCGGAAATACAAGCACCTCGACGGTCCCCAGCAAATCCTCAACCGTGATAAACGCCATCATTTTATTCGTCTTTGTCACCATTGTGCGCTTTGCCGTTATCATACCGCCAATGACTGCCTTTTGTCCATCCGCCGCCACAGGCTCGTTTGTCTCCTCCTGAATCAGAAAATCACTGGTGTAATTCGTAATGTTATTTTTCCACAATTGTTCATATTTTTCCAGAGGATGGCCGCTTATATACACGCCCAGCACCTCTTTTTCAAATGCAAGAAGCGTCTCTTTATCAAGCTCTCCAATGTCGGGAAGCCTAAGCTCATAAATCTGTTTTTCTTCCTCCTGCATCATATCAAACAAAGTCATCTGTCCCCGCAGCGAGCTTTTTTTCTCCGCGGCCACCGAATCCAGTATTTGTGCATACACCTGGAGAAACTGCTTCCGCGTTCCTCCAAGCCCGTCCACCGCACCCGCTTTTATCAGATTTTCAATCACCCGCCGGTTAATTTCGTGGCCAAACATACGTTCGACAAAGTCGTGCAGATTTATAAATGCACCCCGTTCCCTGCGCTCCATGACCATATGGTCAATCACATTTTTTCCAATGCTTTTAATCGCGGACAGCGCGTACCGTATTTTCCCATCCGTAACCGAAAATTCCCATTCACCCTCATTGACATCCGGCGGCAGAATTTCGATTCCCATCTGCCGGCATGCCAGAATATACTCAGACACTTTCGTATTGTTATCTATGACGGAAGTCAGCAGCGCTGCCATAAATTCTACCGGATAATAATATTTTAAATATGCCGTCTGGTACGAAACGACCGCATACGCCACCGCATGGGATTTGTTAAATGCATATTTTGCAAAATCCATCATGCTGTCAAAAATATGGTTTGCCGTCGCCTCATCAATTCCGCGGCTTAAACAGCCCGGCACGCCCTCCTCCTCATTTCCGTAAATAAAATTCTGGCGCTCCTGCTTCATAACCTCTGTTTTTTTCTTGGACATGGCACGCCGCACAAGGTCGCTGCGCCCCAATGTATAACCGGCAAGGTCCCGGACAATCTGCATCACCTGTTCCTGATATACAATACAGCCGTATGTCGATGACAGAATCGGCTCCAGAAGCGGAGTTTCATAGAAAATCTGATCCCGGTTATTTTTCCCTTTAATGTATTGCGGTATAAAATCCATCGGACCCGGACGGTATAGGGCAACGCCCGCGACAATGTCATCCAGGCTCTCAGGATTCAGCTCACGCATAAAGCTTTTCATTCCGCCGCTTTCTAACTGGAACACCCCGTCCGTCCGTCCAGTTCCAATCGAAGCGAGCACCTCTTTGTCATCATAATCAATCTCATGTATATCTAAACACTTCTCATCCTCCGCGCGCCTCTGATTGACCATTCCGACGGCATTCTGAATTACGGTCAGCGTGCGCAGCCCCAGAAAATCCATTTTCAGAAGTCCCAGCTCCTCTAACGTTGTCATCGTAAATTGTGTTGTGATGGAACCGTCAGAGGCCCTCGACAGAGGTACATACTCATCTACCGGCTTCTGGCTTATGACAACGCCTGCCGCATGCATGGATGTATGCCTTGGCAGACCTTCTAACCGCTTTGACATATCAATCAGGTGCTTCACCTGCTCATCGCCCTCATACGCAGCTTTCAGCTCCGGATTGTATTTCAGCGCCTTTTCTATCGTTATTCCAAGGTCATTGGGCACCATTTTGGCAATGCCGTCCACAAAACTATACGGCAGGTCCATCACGCGCCCGACGTCACGGATTACCCCCTTTGCCGCCATCGTTCCAAAGGTGACAATCTGTACGACCCGGTCCTTGCCGTATTTCTCAACCACATAATCAATGACCTCCTGTCTGCGTTCAAAACAAAAATCAATATCAATATCCGGCATGGACACGCGCTCCGGATTCAGAAAACGCTCAAACAAAAGACTGTACTTTATCGGGTCAATGTCCGTAATTTCCAGACAGTAGGAAACAATGCTGCCCGCAGCGGAACCCCGTCCCGGACCAACACTGATGCCATGCTCCTTCGCAAAATGAATAAAATCCCACACAATCAGAAAGTAATCCACAAACCCCATCCCATGTATCGTTTCCAGCTCATAGTTCATCCGCTCCTGCAGCTGCGGCGTCACCTCCCTGTAACGCCGTTCCAGGCCTTCTTTGCATAATTGGTTCAGATATTCCCATGAAGTATACCCTTCGGGAACGTCATATTTCGGCAGCTTGCGCACTCCAAATTCAATCTCAACCTCGCAGCGTTTTGCTATCTCATATGTATTTTCAACCGCTTCCGGTGCATACGAAAATAACTGCGCCATTTCCTCCGGGGACTTGACATAGTACTGTCCTCCCTCATAGCGCATCCGGTCCTCATCCGCTAATTTTTTCCCGGTCTGGATGCAGAGCAGCATATCATGCGCCTGCTCATCCTCCCGGTATGTATAATGTACGTCGTTCGTCGCAACTAACCTGATTCCCGTTTCCTTACTCATGCGGACCAGCTGCGGATTCACCATGTGCTGCTGCGCAATTCCATGATCCTGTAATTCCAGAAAAAAAGAATCCTTCCCAAAAATCTCTTCATATATTAATGCTGTTTCTTTGGCCTCCTCATACATGCCCCGCACAAGATACGTCTGCACCTCCCCCGCGAGGCAGGCGCTCAGTGCAATAATGCCTTCATGATACTGCATAAGGACTTCTTTATCCACACGGGGCTTATAATAAAAGCCCTCCACAAACCCTTTCGAGACAATTTTTACAAGATTGGCATAACCTGCCTGGTTCTCCGCCAGAAGGACCAGATGATAATACCGCTCGCCGCTCCCCGTCTCCTTGTCAAATCTTGACCCGGGGGCCACATAAACCTCACACCCGATAATCGGCTTTATTCCGGCTTCCTTTGCCGCCCGGTAAAACTCAATCACACCGTACATCACGCCGTGATCCGTAATCGCCGCACTGTCCATCCCCAGTTCTTTGACACGGTTTACATATTCTTTTATTTTATTTGAGCCATCCAGCAGACTGTACTCTGTATGGACATGCAGATGCGTAAAATTCATACGGCCACTCCTTAAATTACCC
>CANOFI010000171.1 GCA_947565255.1 uncultured Lachnospiraceae bacterium | reverse complement strand
AAACATATTATTTTCCGCATAATCTTTCTCCTGTTTATATTCACATAAGTTTTGTGTACACAAGAAGGGCCGTTCCCGCCATTACCGGACTTAATACGACAAGCGCGGCAGAAGAGCAGACAATATCAAGTGCCCGCTTGCCGCCTCTCTCATAAAGATTTTTTTTCTTTTGTCCGGCCGCTCCACTTATTCCAGGCATCTTTTGTTTTTCACGTATCTTTTTAACTGCACATGCTTTTTTTGTGCTGCACATTTTTTTTGTTTTGCCTGTTTTCTGCGTCTTGCATATTTTTCTTGTTCCGCACGTCTTTTGTGTCCCGCACGCTTCTTTTGGTCTGCATGTTTTTTGCGTCCTGCCTTTTTCAGTGCTTTTGCATGCCTCCGTTTTTTTCTTCTCCGTGCTGTCTGTTACGTGTTTCAATTCGCTCACTCCCATAATGTTTTGATAATACCGCAGATTCTTTCCATATCCTGCGTGGTATTTTTTGTATCGCTCGGGAGACAGACTCCCTGCTTAAATAATATGCCGGACACGCTGTTATCAGCACCTGTATTTTGGTCAATCACGGAAAAATCCTTTTTTTCAAGCATGTTCCCATCTTTTTCCCCTATAAAATCACAGTCTGCAAATACCGGCTGCAAATGCATCGGCTTCCATAACGGCCGGCTCTCAATATTCTCCTTTTCCAGCGCTTCCATCACATCATGCGGCGTTACCGGAGCATCATCCGAAAGCAGCATCACCGAAAGCCAGCAGTTATCACGGGAGTGCACATCATGCGGCATCATCTGCACGCCTTTTAAAGAACCTAAATTTTTGCAGTAACAGTCAAATATTTCTCTCTTTTTTGCAATCCGCTCATCCAGTACTTTTAACTGTCCCCGTCCGATTCCCGCCACAATATTGCTCATGCGGTAATTGTAGCCGATCTCCTCATGCTGGTAATGCTTCGCCTGCTCTCTCGCCTGGGTTGACCAGAACCGCACCTTCTGAACGGCTGCGGATACCGCCTGTGCATCTTTGCCGTTGCATACAAGCATACCGCCCCCGGAGGTCGTAATAATTTTATTTCCATTAAAAGAATAAATGCCGATATTCCCAAACGTTCCCGTATATTTAAAATGACCGTTAGTCATTTCTCCGCGATACACCGTTCCAAGGCTCTCTGCCGCATCCTCCAGAACCGGCACATGATACCTGCCGCAGACAGACAGAATTGCATCCAGATTCGCCGCTATCCCATATAAATGCACAACAATCACAGCTTTCGGCAGCTTCCCAAGCTTTTCATATTTTTCAAACGCCTTCTTTAGCGCATCCGGAGACATATTCCAAGTTTCCTTTTCACTGTCAATAAAAACCGGCTCCGCACCGACATAGCGTATCGGATTCGCAGTGGCGCTGAACGTCAGACTCTGGCAGAATACAATATCCCCTTTTCCGATGCCAAGTGCCAGCAGTCCCATATGTATCGCAGCCGTACCCGCACTTAACGCCGCCGCATCCTGCGCTCCGACCTTCTGTGCCAGCTCCTTTTCAAATGCATTGACATTTTCACCTAACGGTGCAATGAAATTTTTTTGAAACGCATCTTCAATGTATTCTTTTTCATACCCTTCCTCGCTCATGTGCGGAGAGGCCAGAAAAATACGTTTTCCGCTCATTTTTCTCATCTTCTTTCCTGAAAATTCCTAAAATATCACTTATTCCCGCAGCAGCCAGCCCGGCAATCCACTAATCATTGACCTGTATCACATACGTCGGAACCATATCCTTTACCTTCTGCCGGAGTCCCTCGCCATCTGTATCCGCAATTGCACGCAGCTCTTCTAAGTCAATCAAAAACCGTTCTTCATCCACCTCAATCGGCTTGCCAATGTGAATCAGATGATTGGCCGTATCCTGCATCCCCTCTTCTTCCATAAGAAGCTCTTCGTACAGTTTTTCTCCGGGCCGCAGCCCTGTGTATACAATCTGGATATCCTCGTCAGGCGTAAATCCGGACAAACGAATCATATTCCGCGCCAAATCCGCAATTTTTACCGGCTCGCCCATATCAAAAATAAAAATCTCGCCGCCCTTCGCATATGCGCCTGCCTGCAGCACCAGGGAAACTGCCTCCGGTATTGTCATAAAATAGCGGATGATATCCGGATGGGTAACGGTTACCGGCCCTCCCGCCACAATCTGCTTACGAAAAAGCGGAATCACGCTTCCGTTGCTTCCGAGCACATTTCCGAACCGGACCGCCACGAATTCCGTGTCATACTTTTTGTTCATTGTCTGCACAATCATCTCGCACAGGCGCTTTGACGCTCCCATAATATTCGTCGGATTTACCGCCTTATCCGTCGAAATCAGAACAAAACGCTTCACGCCATGCGCCCCTGCCGCCATGGCCGTCTTATATGTCCCGAACACATTATTTTTAATTGCCTCATGCGGGCTGTCCTCCATCAGAGGAACGTGCTTGTGGGCCGCTGCATGATAGACGATATCGGGCCGGTAATGTTCAAAAATCCAGTTCATCCGGATTGTATTTCTTACGGAGGCAATCAAAACAACCAAATCCAGCTTGGGATAATTTCTCTTCAATTCCTGCTGGATTTCATATGCATTATTTTCATAAATATCTACAATAATCAGCTGCTTCGGCGAATGCTGGGCAATCTGCCGGCACAGCTCACTGCCGATGGAACCGCCGCCGCCCGTCACCAAAATAACCTTGCCGCTGACATAATCAAGTATTTCCTCCGTATTCACCTTGATGGGGTCACGTCCGAGCAAATCCTCAATTTCCACATTTCTCAGATTGGATATCGTCACTTCCTCATTCACAAGCTGGTACAGTCCGGGCAGAATTTTTACCTTGCACTCCGTTTCCTGGCAGATTTGCAAAAGCTCCTTCTTCTGTGAATTTTTCAGGGACGGAATCGAAATAATAATTTCGCTGATTCCATATTTTTTTGCATTTTTTACAATGGTGTCCCGGTTCCCCACTATTTTGCAGCCATGAAGATATTTATGAAACTTTGCCGGGTTATCATCAATGAGGCAGGCTACATGCTTATTTAAATATTTGCTGCTCTGGTATTCCTTCAGCAATACCGCACCGGCCTCCCCGGCGCCGATAATCATCACATTTTCTACATTTTTTTTGGCGCTCCGCATCTCCAGATAACGCCCCAGCCGATAAGAAAACCGGATACCAACCGTAAATACAATGAGCAGAAACGGATAAAATACATGAAAACTTCTTGGAAGGCGGAGGTTAATCAAAAACATAACGGTCGTCTGAAGAAGCGACGAAATCATACATGCAGCACACCCGGCAAACCCTTCCCGGAACCCAACATAACTCCATATATTTTCATACATATTAAACAGCAGAAATACGGTAATCGTTACAATGGTATTGATTGGTGCATACTGGATAGCCGTATTTAAATACCCTCTTCTAAGCAGCAAATCTAACTGAAAATCAAACCGTATCCACAATGCAAGAAACATAGAAAGCTGGATTGCCATGATATCAAATGCTACCAGTGCAATTGTTCTTCTGCGCCCTCTTGCCTTTAACCTCTCAAAATCCATGTTTATCTTCACCGCACTTCCTATTCCTCATCCTCTAACCTGTCTTCGCCATAGGTACCATAATATTTTCCATAATACTTTCCGTAATATTTGCTGTAATATCCTTTATCGTGCATGTTCACCTTATTCAGAATAACGCCTAAAATGCGGCAGTTAGACTTGTATAACTGCTCTAACACCTTCTGCGCAAATTTGTAACTGATGCGGTCTGACTCAATGACCATTGCCACACCATCACATTCCTTTGCAATAATTGCACTGTCAATTACACTGCCCAGAGGAGGCGTGTCAATAATGACATAATCATACGCTTCTTTAAGGGATGGAAGAATTTTGCGAAAATAACGATTGCTCAAAAGCTCTGCAGGATTGGGAGGAACCGGCCCCGCAAAAACCATATGAAGCCTGTTTACGTTCGTTTCATACAGCACATTCTGAAACGGCTCCTGCCCTGCCAGAAAATGCGTCAGTCCCCGAATCTCACCACCAACCTTATATCTGCCGACCACAACCGATTTGCGCAAATCCGCATCAATAAACAGAACCTTTTTTCCAAGCTCCGCCAAAGAACGGGCCAGATTGAACGTCACGCTGGTCTTGCCTTCATTCGGCGTACAACTTGTCACGGCAATAATCTTCACGTCTTTTCCACAAAACTGGATATTGGTACGCAGCGTTTTATATGCCTCATTGCTGCGAAAATCCAAATTATCTAATTTATTTATTTTTACCCTGTTCATCTTATGCCTCCTCACCCGGCCTGCCCATAATGTCCTCTTCCTCATCATCAAAATCATCTACGGGAAGCTCCGGAATTTTGCGCCTTTTATGTCTTTTTCTTTCATTTTCCATGACTGGAATAGAAGCTAAGACTCCGACACCGAGAAGTCGTTCTACATCATCCGGCGTCCGGATACTGTCATCTAACAGATGCAGCACAACAACCAGTGCAACACCGAGAAGCACACCAACGCCGAAACCAAATACCGTATTGCGCTTTACATCAGGACCGGACGGCGCCGTCGGCAGATTGGCCTCGTCCACCGTATTGACCGCCTCCAGGTTCATAACCTTACAAATATGCTTCGCAGCTACTTCTCTTACTTCATCCGCAATCCGCTGTGCCTGATATACATCTGTACTGTTAACGGAAATGGTAACAATTCGGGTTTCTTCCGGCGTGCTGACGCCAATCATACCCGCAAGCTGGTCAACACCCATATTCAAATCCAGATTTTCAATCACCTGATTTAACACTGTCCTGCTTTTTACAAGCTCTGTATAGTCCTTGGTCAGCTGGCTTCCTGTCTGTAAATCCGTATAGGTCACATTGGCCTCCGTATTCTGACGGTTCAGCACATACACTTTTGTAGTGGAGCTATAAACCGGATCCAGGACATACTTACTATAAACAAGCATTGCGAGTCCCAGTAAGACGCCAAAAAGCAAAATCAGCCAGAGCTTTGAGAGAAGTGCATGCAAAATCTCTTTTAAATCTATTTCTATTTCATCGCTAATTGTATTTTGTTCCATTTTTGTATCCATCTGTCAACTTGCTCCCTTTAAATAATTTTGTTTTCTATAATCCTGGATGGATTTTCTATCAATAATTTCGCTGCCGTATCTTCCCCAAATTTTTTTGACAGATATTTTGCGCATTTTTTCATCAGAGGCGCCCTCTGATGCATACTATGTGCATCCGTCCCTACAAAATGCAGGCAGTCTTCCCTTATCATTTTTTTCATTAATCTGGTTCCGCAATTTGTCGCGCTTTTTTTCCAACTCCC
>CANOFI010000170.1 GCA_947565255.1 uncultured Lachnospiraceae bacterium | reverse complement strand
ACTGATTCTGAATGCAGGCCGTGCAGTAAATAACATTCTGCTTGGCGAGGACGAATATTTTGTACTTGGAGACAACCGGAATGACAGCTCAGACAGCCGGGAAATCGGAAATATAAAGCGGGATCAGATTGTCGGGAGAGCGTGGCTTAGAATCTGGCCATTTGACAAATTTGGCATTATGAAGCACCAGTAAGGAGAAACAGCAATGAAAGAACGAAAGAGTACGGCAGAGATTCAGTTGGAATTACAGGCCGCGGATGCGGAAAAACTGCCTGTCCTGCTGTGCCAATACAAAACAGACGAACGGAAAAGTGTGCAGACGCTTATACAGAAATACGAAAGACGCACCGAAAAGCTGAATGCCGAAAAGGCGCGGATTGAACAGATGAAGGCATACGAAAAAAAATATGCACAGTATCAGGCCATCTGTGGTATTGATGAGGCGGGAAGGGGGCCTCTTGCCGGTCCGGTTGTCGCTGGCGCCGTTATTCTGCCGAAGGACTGCAGTATTTTATATTTAAACGATTCCAAGCAGCTTTCCCAGAAGCGGAGGGAAGAATTGTATGATGTGATTATGGAACAGGCGGTGGCTGTCGGCGTTGGAATTGTGGGGCCGCAGCGTATTGATGAAATCAACATTCTCCAGGCAACCTATGAGGCAATGCGCGAGGCGGTCAGGAAATTGCGGGTAGAGCCGGATTTGCTGTTAAACGATGCGGTTACCATTCCCGGAATTTCCCTGCCGCAGGTTCCGATTATAAAGGGCGATGCGAAAAGTCTGACGATTGCGGCGGCGAGCGTCATTGCAAAAGTGACAAGAGACAGACTGATGGAGGAATATGACCGGATGATGCCGGAATACGGATTTGCCTCTAATAAAGGCTACGGCTCAAAGATGCACCAGGAAGCGCTGAGGCAGTATGGACCGACTTCGATTCACAGAAAAACATTTATCGGCAATTTCATTGCCGTATAAAACAACACAGCAAAAAAGAGCAGAAGGAATGGGGTGATAGCATGGATTTTCAGCAGCCAGGGATGATTAACAGCCAGACAAATGGTCTGGATGTCGGTTACAACAACTATAATTCCTCAGGTCTAAAAGAGGATGTATTTGTGAGCAGGGGGAATGAAGGCGCGCGCGAGCTGTCTCAGATTCCGGTTGGAAAGGCGTTTCGCGGTGAAGTGACGGATGTGGTCGGCAATAAAGTAACCATTCGTCTGGATAACGGACAGAACGTGCAGGCCCGGCTTGCAGAGCCCTTAGACTTTAATATTGGTGAAAAAATGCTGTTTCAGGTGAAATCGCACGGGGACGGTATGATTGAAATAAAGCCGGTAATGTCGGCAATGACTGGACAGGAGGCCACCATATTGAAGGCCCTGGAGGCGGCAAAGCTGCCCGTCAATGAAAAAAGTGTCGAGTTGCTGCAAAATTTATTAAAGGCACAGATGCCAATTGATAAAAACAGTCTGCAGAACATATACAAGCAGGTGATAGGGAACAATGGCGCCAGTGTGCAGACTATTGTGCAGATGATAAAAAATCATATACCGGTCACAAAGGAAAACATCGGCCAGTTTGAGGCGTATCAAAATTATGAACACCGCATTGTGGAAGAGACAAAGCAGCTTTCCGGCCAGCTGGCCGATTTGCTGGGAGAGCTGTCTGCCGAAAATCCCAGGGGAGCGGTTGCGTTTCAGGCGAAATTATTGCAGATTTTCGGGCAGGAGCAGATGCAGCCGCAGACGGCAGAGCTTACAGGGCAGAAGACAGAACATGCAGGGCAGGGTACGGATGGGAATGCAATGCTTCCAGTGACAGAAGGCCGGGAAAATGAGGCACAGCCGCTTTTGGGAAAAGGGCTGCCTGGGGGACAGGGACAGGAAATACCGCAGAATGCTATGAAAACAGGCGTTTTGCATCCGCCGGAGGGCGGGGCGGCAGCGCCTAAGGAGCCGTTTTTGCCTGGACAGATTGGAAAGGAGCTTGCACCGCAGGAACGGCAAAGCCTGCTTGAGGCTGTCAGGGAACTTCCGCTTTCAGAAGAAACCAAAACACAGATTTTGTCCGGGAAAGGAAACGTCGGAGAATTATTGAATGAATTGAATATACAATTAGGACAATTAACACAATTTGATGCAAAAAAATTGTTCGAGCATACCGGATACAAAAAATTGCTGGGTGCACAAATACAGAAAAACTGGGTGATGAAGCCGGAGCAGTTAGCGGCGGGAGAGCGGATGGAGGAGTTTTATGAAAAACTGGCTTCGCAGAACAGGCAGCTGGAAAATCTTTTGAACAGCACGGGCAGACAGGAGTCAGGAGCGGCAAAAACAGCTTCTGGTATCAAAGAAAACGTTGAGTTTATGAACCAGATTAATGAACTGTTTACCTATGTGCAGATTCCGCTGCAGATGTCACAAAAAACAGCACACAGCGATTTGTATGTGTTTACAAAAAAGAAAAACTTAAAAGAAAAAGACGGAAAAATCAGCGCGCTGCTGCATTTGGACATGGATGTAATCGGCAGCCTGGATGTCTATGTGGAGATGGATGGATTCGATATCCGGACGCAGTTTAAGCTTCCGGATGCGGACAGCGTATCTCTGTTTGAGAAGCATATGGATTTTCTGAGGGAGCGGATTGTGGAAAAAGGATATCAGTTTCAGTCACAGGTAGAAATACAAAAAGAGCAGGTTGATTTTGTGGACGATTTTTTGCAGAGAGACCATGGGAATGCGCCGATGCAGCGGTTTGCATTTGATGTCAGGGCTTAAATAAGCAAAGAGGAGAGGCATATGGAGAAAAAAGAAAATACTGCAAAAGCAAAACAGGCAGTTGCGCTGTCTTATGAAGTGGAGGACGGTGCGCCGCGCGTCATTGCAGCGGGGCAGGGATATCTGGCAGAAAAAATAATTGAAAAGGCAAAGGAATCGGATGTACCGCTCCATCAGGATGACAAATTGGCCGGCGCCCTGATGAAGCTGCAGATTGGAGATCTGATTCCGCCGGAGCTATACGAGGTAGTAGCGGAAATACTGGTATTTGTCGACCGGATGGACCGGTTAAAGTCCAAAGTAAGCGGGGCAGGAATAAAACCGTAGTTTTTGTGATGCGCCGGGAGGCGGAGCGTTGCGTGGGTGTGTTGCCCGCGGAGCTCAAAATGGGGGATGGAATGGAGAACCGCAGGAAAACAGGCAGTAAGTATGAGCAAATAGCTGCCAGGGCGCTGGAGGAGCGGGGCTATGTAATTGTAGAAAGAAATTATCATTGTACCTTCGGTGAAGTGGATTTGATCGCCAGACACGATGGGTTTTTAGTATTTGTGGAGGTAAAATACCGAAAAACTGACAAATTCGGACTTCCAGTGGAGGCGGTGAATTATAAAAAGCAGAGAACAATCTGTAAAGTGGCGGAACAGTACATAGCCCGGAAACGATTTGCAAAGACGCCGGCTGTGCGGTTTGATATAGTAGGAATATTGGGGCAGGAAGTGTTTATTTACCAGAATGCATTTTCCTATGCAGAGTGAACGGCAGAAAGGAGGAGCCAGTGCAGACAGTGCAGTTGATACGAAAACAGGCGAAACATAAAGTAACGGTTTGCGAGGAAGAAGGGGTTATATTTTTGCGGTTTCCTCTGATAGAGCAGACCAATCTTGTAAAGCATGGGTTCAGCACAAGGCTTGGCGGTGTGAGCCAGGGCATTTATGCAGCGATGAACTTAAGTTTTGGAAGAGGAGATAAAGACGCAGATGTAAAAGAAAACTATAAAAGAATGGCAAAAGCACTGCATACCGATACAACACATATGGTGCTGTCGAAGCAGACACATACGGCAAATGTCCGCGTCGTGACAAAAAAAGACTGCGGAAAAGGCATTCATGTGCCGTTGGACTATACCGATGTGGATGCCCTGGTTACCAATGAGCCGGGAGTGATGCTGGTGACGTTTTATGCGGACTGCGTGCCGATTTATCTAATTGACGTTAAAAACCGTGCCATCGGGCTGTGCCACTCGGGCTGGCGCGGCACTGTAAAGAAAATAAGCCGGTGTGCGCTTGCTGTGATGAACAAACAATATGGCACACTGCCAGGCGATGTGACTGCCGCAATCGGGCCGTCCATCTGCGGGGATTGTTACGAGGTCAGTGAGGATGTGGTACAGGAATTCGAACATATATTCGAATCTGAATTAATGCCGGATATAGCCAGAAAAAAAGAAAATGGAAAATATCTGCTTGATTTATGGAGGGCAAATGAGCTGATTTTAGAAGAAGCGGGCGTACCCGAAAGTCAGATACAGACGACAGACCTCTGCACCTGCTGCAATCCGGACATTTTCTTTTCCCACAGGGCGTCCGGTGGACAGAGAGGCGGACTGGCGGCATTTATGGAACTTATTTAAGAAAAAAATAATGAAAATACATAGAAGACTGTGCGATATAGGAGGATTGCAGGATGGAATTACAAGGGATTGATATGGAAGCGGGACTGGCAGCTGTTAACAATGACGAAGAAGTGTACCGTGAGATTTTACAGATTTACTATGCGGACGGGGTAGAGCTGCTTGATGAGTTAAAAAACAATATCCAGCGGACGGATTTAAAATTATTTATCACCCATGTGCATGCGCTGAAAAGCGCCAGTAAAGGCATTGGAGCAAATGAGGTGTCGGAGCGCTTTAAAGAGATGGAATTTGCGGGAAAAGAGGAAGATATGGAAAAAATAGAGCAGCGCCTCCCATCCTGTCTTGCAGGATTTGAGCAGTTGCTGGATGAGATAAAGCAATATGCAAAGGGCAGAGACGGCGAAGATGCGGGCACGAATAACTACGAAAAGATGAAAGCGGCTCTGGAGGAGATGGACACGGATGTATTTGAAGCATTGCTTGAGCAGGAAGAACAACGTGCGGCAGACGAAATCACCTCATCAAAGCTGCACGAAATCCGTACGGCTTATGAGGATTTTGATTTCGCTGAAGTGGAAACAATGCTGGAGGAGCTTTTGTAAGATTAAAATGTTTCCCCGGCATTGGAAAAATGCTGCTTTAATATTTTCTGGATGCGCTCTGTTGGGTTTTGTACGAGACTGATAGATACATCATGATTCAGTGCATCCATAATCGACGCCAGAAATTTTGACATATCCGCCTCCACATAGTATGGCCTTGCTAATAATTCCGGCGCACGGTAGACAAGGTTGGTGGTAATGACCTTGTCAAAAAAACCTTTTTCATAATATTCATCAAATTTGGCGAGCCCGTCCGAAAACAGGCCGAATGTCGCACATACGAACACATGTTTGGCATGAAACTGTTCTTTCACTCTTTGTGCGGTGTCCAGCATACTTTCACCATCTCTTCTACCTGTTCCGCCAGAGAAATCAAATCAATCTGCGTCC
>CANOFI010000169.1 GCA_947565255.1 uncultured Lachnospiraceae bacterium | reverse complement strand
CCTTGAAATAACCGGTTTTCCAATGAATCCGCTGACGCTTGCCTCCTCGGACTCAAATGAGACTTCGATTAAATTTGCGGCAATATCCCGCCCGTAAATCTGGTAAATGACATCCTTCACATTCGCATTTCCTGATGTATGAAGCTTTACCTGATTGTTGTGAATCAGTTTAAACGAAATCTCCGGGTGGGAGAGCGCCAGGCGTTCTACAAGCTCCTGTATATAAGTTCCTTCCGTCGCATTGGTTTTCAAAAATTTTTTTCGCGCAGGCGTATTGTAAAACAGATTCCTCACCAGAAAAGTCGTTCCGTCCGGTGTACCTGCCTCCTCAAACACCTTCTCCACACCGCCCTCTATGACATAGCGGACGCCAATAAAGGAATTTCTTGTCTTCGTTAAAAGCTCCACCTGCGCCACCGCGCTGATACTGGAAAGCGCCTCGCCGCGAAACCCCAGTGTTGCAACGGATACCAAATCGTCTGCCGATGTAATTTTACTGGTAGAATGGCGCAGAAACGCCAGCGCAATCTCCTTCCTGTCAATGCCGCAGCCATTGTCGGTAATCCGGATTAACGACGTGCCGCCGTCCTTTATTTCCACCGTAATTGCCGTTGCCTTCGCATCAATAGAATTTTCAACCAGTTCTTTTACAACGGAAGACGGACGCTCAACCACCTCGCCCGCCGCAATTTTATCAATCGTTTCCTGGCTTAACACCTGTATGGACGCCATTTTTTATCACCACCTGTTTTTTAGCTTGTTTTGCAGATTATAAAGGGTATTTAACGCATCAATCGGCGTCATATTGCCGAGATCCATCGTCTTTATTTCCTCAATAACCACATCGTCCCCGACCGCATCAAACAAAGACATCTGTGTCAAATCCACCTGGTCAAAGTGATGCGGTTTTCCTTTTTTCTTCGCCCCGCCGCTGGCAATATCCCTCGCCCTCACGGCAATGTCCGTATCAATCAGCTCCTCCACAATCTGTTTGGCGCGCTCCGTGACCGCATCCGGCACTCCGGCAAGCTTCGCCACCTGAATGCCATAGCTTTTATCCGCGCCGCCTCTCACGATTTTCCGCAAAAATACAATATCATCGCCTTTTTCCTTGACGGCAATGCAGTAATTGTTCACACCGTCCAACTGCCCTTCCAGTTCTGTCAGCTCATGGTAGTGGGTTGCAAATAACGTCTTCGCGCCAAGAATTTTTCTGTCGCTGATGTGCTCCACTACGGCCCATGCAATGCTGAGTCCGTCAAAGGTGCTGGTTCCCCGCCCGATTTCGTCAAGAATAATCAGGCTGTCTGCCGTTGCATTTCTCAGTATATTCGCAACCTCTGTCATCTCCACCATAAATGTGCTCTGTCCGCTCGCCAGATCATCCGACGCCCCTACTCTTGTAAAAATCCGGTCCACAACCCCGATATCCGCCTGCGCTGCCGGAACAAAACAGCCAATCTGTGCCAGAAGAACAATCAGAGCTGTCTGGCGCATATAAGTCGATTTGCCGGCCATATTGGGTCCTGTAATGATGGAAACCCGTTTTTTGCTGTTGTCTAAATAGGTATCGTTCGCAATAAACATGTCGTTCTGTGTCATTTGTTCTACAACAGGGTGACGGCCGTCTTTGATATCAATGACTCCCTTTGTATTCAGCTTCGGACGGACATAATGGTTTTTTTCCGATATGTAAGCCATGGAACAAAGCGCATCTAACTGCGCAACCGCCTTTGCTGTCTGCTGTATTCGGGATACTTCCCCGGCGATGGTATCCCGTATTGTACAAAACAATTCATACTCCAGGGTAAACAGCTTTTCTTCCGCGCCAAGAATAATGTCCTCCAGCTCTTTCAATTCCGGCGTAATATACCGTTCGGCATTGGCAAGCGTCTGTTTGCGCATATAATATTCCGGCACAAGATTTTTATAGGAATTGGTTACCTCAAGATAATATCCAAATATCTTGTTATATTTTATCCGGAGATTTCTGATTCCGGTTTTTTCTTTTTCCCTCTGCTCCAGCTCGGCAAGCCAGGTCTTCCCCTCCGTCTTCGCACTGCGCAGCCTGTCCACCTCTTCGTGAAAGCCGGTCCTGATAATGCCGCCCTCCCTGACTGCAAGCGGCGGCTCTTCTTCTATTGCATTCTGAATCAGGCTGCACAAATCCTCCAGCGCATCCAGCTGCCCGCACAAATCTTTTAAAATCGGCGCCTGAAAGCTGCCGAGCAGATATTTGATATGCGGAAGCATGGTGAGGGAAGAACAAAATGCCGTGAGATCTCTTGGATTTGCTGATTTATAACTAATCCGGCTGATTAAGCGTTCCAAATCATAGACCGGTGCTAAATATTCACGAAGCTCATCCCTTGTAATCGCCTGATTGTTAATCTCCTCCAGCCCGTCCAGCCGGTATTCCATCTGCACCACATCCGTCAGAGGCTGTTCCAGGTAAGAGCGGAGCATTCTCGCCCCCATCGCAGTCTTGGTCTTATCCAGCACCCATAAAAGTGAGCCTCTCTTTTGCTTTTCCCTCAATGTTTCCGCCAGTTCCAGATTCCTTCTTGTAGAACTGTCAAGCACCATATACGCTTCCGTGCGGTACGGCGTGATATGGACAAGATTTTCCAGTGAATTTTTCTGCGTCTCATACAAATAGTTCAAAAGCGCGCCGGTGCTGATGACTCCATAAAAATAATCCTCCAGCCCAAGTCCCTGAACAGACACAGTTTTAAAATGCTCCAGCAGCGTTTTTTTACAGGTTTCCTCATCGAAATACCAGTCGTCCAAAGAAAAAATGGTGATGCCGAGCCGGTGCTTCAAATCGTCCATATCCACACCGCTCATGCAGAATGCCTGATTACAGATAATCTCAGACGGCATATATTTATTCACCTCATCAAACAGCTTCCGGTCAGAATCCACCTCTGTCACAAAAAAATCCCCGGTCGTAATATCTGCAATGCTGATTCCGTAATGGTCGGCCATATAGACAATACTCATCAGATAATTGTTTTTTGTTTCATCAAGAGCCTGTGGATTCAAATTTGTCCCCGGTGTTACAATTCTTACGACCTCCCGCTTTACTATGCCTTTTGCCTGCTTTGGATCCTCCACCTGCTCACAGATTGCCACTTTATATCCGCGCTCTACAAGCCGGTTTAAATACCCTTCGACCGCATGATGCGGAACCCCGCACATCGGTGCGCGTTCCCCCATCCCACAATCCTTTCCGGTCAGAGTGATCTCCAATTCTTTTGATGCTGTCAGCGCATCCTCGAAAAACATTTCATAAAAATCCCCCAGACGATAAAATAAAATACAGTCTTTGTAATCTTCTTTTGTATTTATGTACTGCTGCATCATTGGTGTTAACTTTCCCAAAACAAACTCTCCTTATCTCTCTTTCAATCATATACATTATATACCATAATAAAGTATATCACAAAAAAAAGACGTCTGCAATATGCCAAAACATATCACAAACGTCTTAAATCATGTTCTCACGGAATGCGCAGTACAGCGCATTCCTGAACCGTGAATCATAGGTTTTTCATTAAGAAAAACGAAATCTGCGGTCACGAAAAAGAAAAATCGATATTATTTTCCGGCCATCTTTTTTTCCTGGGCCTCAATCATTTTCTTAACCATATAACCGCCGACAGAACCATTCTGTTTGGAAGTTAAATTGCCGTTATATCCGTCACTTAACGGAACTCCCAACTCGTTGGCCACCTCGAACTTAAATCTGTCTAATGCATCTTTTGCCCCTGGTACGGCTTTCTTATTTGAAGAACGACTCATGTTTATACCTCCTTACATCATTTTCTGCTACAAGGATAGTATATGTAAAATCCGCTCCATTACACTGGCAAAACCTGCCCTGCTTTCAAATATATTCAAACAAAATCAGACGGTTATTTCCCTGGTCCGGTCAGCGCCGGCACCGGCGGGCGCACCTGTGCGTCATACACTTTTGTCACATCAAATAAATCGGATAATTTATCCACAGAATCATCAATCAAATCATGATACATCCGGTAACCATCCAGATTCCGGCGTCCCTGTCTTAAATAGTCCGTTCCAAGCTGCACCCAGGACGGATTGCTGCTGTCCACGTTACAGTAGTAATAAAATCCCTTTGCCTTCAGATAGGCAAATTTTTCATTTTCCATCGTGTATTTTCGAAAAGAATTGATATCCTCTCCATATGGGTAAATTAAAATATCCACGTCGCCCAAAATCGGCTTCACCTGGCTTTCCCACTTGTCGGCATCTTCCTTTACCTTTTCTGCGCTGACCGTTCCCATACGGATATGTCCCCATGTATGACTCGCAAACTCCCAGCCGTCATCCTTTAAACACTGGGCCACTTTCTTTGCCGTCTCAATCTGTGACTCGTCGTATCCGTTTTTATCATCGGTCGGACAGGTCCGGTATCCCAACGCACCTTCGTACCCGGTAATTCCCAAAATTCCCTTTGCCCCGCGGTAAGAAAAGTCAGGATGCTCCTCTAAAAATTTGTCCAGCAGCGGCACAACGTCAAAATCGCCAATCTCGGACTCTCCGTTTTCCAAATCCCGTTCGGTCGTCGGCTTGCCGTCCTCTCCTACCACAAGCCTGGATGCGAACCCATCGTCCAGCATATAATTATAATAATTCACATCATCCACAGAAAGCACAAACGGTTTTTTTCCTTCCGGCAGCATAATCTGCCCCTTGCTCATTGTTCCGTCCTCGCCCATCACTGCCATATCGTGCATGCTGACAAGAACAAATCCGTTGTTGTACATCTCCTGTATGATACGGTTAAATTCATCAATCGTTGTCATATACTGGTTATAACCGTCTTCCTCCGCATCACCGTCAAACACTTTTGCATTATCTGCGATCAGGGAATGAAAGAATATATGCGGAATCTTCGTAATATCCGCCGGCACACAGGCGGCCTGGGAGGCCTCATAGGCCTGCTTTGCCTGCATAAATTCAGCATCGCTCTCCGACAGCTCGTAGCTGCTTAACTTCTCTATCGCCCCCGCATAATCGTACATTGCTGCCAGTCTGTCTGCTTCCTTTAACAGAGATTTTCGCTTCTTCTCCTCTTTTGTCTCTTTTTCTTTCCCCTCTTCCACCTCTTTTTTCGCTTTTGCCTGAGCCTTTTCACTCATGATAGAAGAATCCTTCATTAAAACAACCGTTCCCGCAACAGCACCCGCTAAAAGCCCCAGTGCCAGTATGACAGAAGTGATCATTTTAATCTTTTTCTGACGTCTTGATTTTCGGCGCCGGTCCCGCAGCATCTCTCTTTTATCATACGGATCCATTGCAAACCTCCTCACATGATATAATTTCCAACTTTAACAAAACTTTTCTTTCACTATCAGAGTTTGGGCAATTTATACAAAAATAGAGCGACTTCAAAACGCTTTGGAGCGGAATTTTTGTATAAATTGTCCAAACTCGTCACTCCAAG
>CANOFI010000168.1 GCA_947565255.1 uncultured Lachnospiraceae bacterium | reverse complement strand
AGTTCCCATACAGATAACCAGGGCAGTAACAGCAAATCTATGAAAAACAGCTGCAGCTTTGCAGGATTAAAACCTGCGATGGTGGAGCTTCCTTATCCGGATATTATGGTAAGCGGACAGAACCGTTTTTATGCGGATTTGCTGAGCTTTGATTATTGCGGACCGGTGTCGGAGCTTTCGGCGATAACCCAGTATATCAATAATGAGAACCGGCTGTCTTTGGCAGAATGCAGCATGGCAAAAACACTTTTGAGCATTGCGGTGGCAGAAATGATGCATTTGCAGAAGCTCGGCGAATTAATTGTTTTATTGGGAGGTACGGTTGATTTTGTTGCAAGACAGCCCAATGACAGGGGAAAAATGTGGACGCCGCAGTACCTGTCAATACCGGAACAGGCCAGAAAGATGATTGTGGCTGATATTGAGGCGGAGAAGGCGGCTATTAATCAATATTATGCGCATATCAGCAGGATTCAGGATGCGTGTGTCAATGCGGTGCTGGAAAGAATCATTTTAGATGAAAAGTATCATATTATGATGCTGCAGGCGCTGCTGGATTAAGGGGTGAAAGGTTTGGTTAACAGCCAGTTTTCAGGCTGTTAACCAAAATAAGATTTGTTGATAGATAAAACTTGTCAAATATTAGGATTTATTGTATAATAATAGGAAGTATGAGATACGGTAGAAGCCATATAATAAAAAAATACAACCAAGGGGCTAACATACATTGAAAAAATATTTAAAATTAATTGCGGCAAACCTGTGCATTGCGGCTGCGGCGGTCATTCTGTACTCCCCCGGTTTGCTGTGTTTAAGACTGTCAGACGAAAGCATATTCCGTGCAGGAATGTCGATAATTGCCGTGCCTGCACTGCTCGGCATTTTTTTTGCGGCGAACATACATTTTTTAAAGGGTCCGTCACAGAAGCCGGTTCTGGCAGAAACGGTTTTGAGTCTGGACGAGGCGAAGACGATACTGAAAGAATACGGCGACAGCAAATATTTAAAGAGTATGGCACAAACAGCGTCAGAGCAGCTCGACCGGATACTCAGATGCCGTATGCGACTGTCCGGTATTCTCGAACAAAAGTTCACAAAAGGAACCATGAGCTGGGACAAGTTCAATCAGGTTGTGGTTTCGGCGGAGGCTGCAGCCCTGCACAATGTGGTCGCCATGGCCAGCCGCATGCAGTTGTTTGACGAAAAGGAATATGAAAGGCTGCAGCATTACCGGGAAGATAACATTCCAGATGATATCCAGGAACAGCAGCTTTCCCTTTATCTGAAAAATTTTGACGATATGAGGACAATGATTGCCCTGAATGAAAAGATTCTTCTGAAGCTGAATACCCTGACGCTGGAGATTTCGTCTTGCGCGAATGAGAAGCATGAGGATTTGAATGATGGACTTTTGCAGGAAATTGAAAAACTGATTGGAGAAACGAAACTTTATCAATAGAAAATACTGGAGGATACGGATATGAATATGAGCAGGAAATCAATCGGGATACTGGCCGGGGTTGTGGTTCTTGTCTGTGCTGCTGTTTTTGGCGGCATTTATGCAACGCGTAATCTCGGCAAGTCTGAAAAAGCAGTTTCAAAGGAAAATGCGTCCAGACATCTTGCAGAAATGGTAGACCGGATTGATCCAAAGAATGGAAAACCGGTCAAATCACCCATTGAATACAGCGATGAGGATACCGAGGCGGCTGAGCTGCCGGATATTGATACCTGTCCCGTAGGGGTTGAAGCGACAACAAGCCTCTATGCAGAGATTTATTCCTCACCGGAGAAAGCGGGTACAGGCACGGATGGATGGCTCTGTGAGATGGCAGAAGAATTTAATAAACAGGGGTATACTGTGAATGGACAGCCGGTTTCTATCAAGATTCGTAAGGTCAACAGTGGACAGGCAATGGATTATATCACTACAGGCAAAGCAGTACCGGAGGGCTTTGCGCCGTCCGGTATGTTCTGGGTTGACATGCTGAATGCGAAAGGAACGAACACGGAAACGGTGTCGGAGAGTCTGGTCGGGAATGTGGCAGGTATCTTACTCTCTGACAAAACCTATAACAAGATTGTGGAAAAATATGGCAGCGTGGACTTGAAGGCGATTACGGAGGCGACCGAGGCCGGTGAATTTTCCATGGGATACACCAATCCGTTTGCAAGCAGCGCGGGACTGAATTTTCTGGTCTGTACGCTGCAGCGCTACGACCTCGGCAATCCGTTGTCGGACAAGGCAGTGGAGGGATTTCAGAAGTTTCAGAAGAACGTCCCCTTTGTGGCGCTGACAACAATGCAGATGCGCGAAGCGGCTGAAAACGGTTCGCTTGATGGCTTTATAATGGAATACCAGTCCTATGTGAACGATAATGTCCTGTCTAAAAATTATAAATTTACGCCCTACGGATACCGGCATGACAATCCGCTTGTGAGTATCGCGGGCGCCAGTCAGGAGAAAAAGGACATTCTTGCCCTGTTTGCAGAATACTGCGCGTCCGATAAAGCGAAAAAGCGTGCATCGGAGTATGGATTTAACGCAATGAACGACTATGTGTGCGAATACGACAATGTTTCCGGAGATATTCTGACTGCCGCACAGAAGCTTTATAAGACGAATAAGGACAGCGGCCGTCCGGTCATCGGCGTTTTTGTAACTGATGTTTCCGGCAGTATGGCGGGAGAACCTTTAAAGGCGCTGCAGAATTCACTGATTAACAGTATGAAGTATATCAATACGGAAAATTATATCGGACTGGTCAGCTACTCTGATGAAGTGACTATCGAGCTTCCGGTGAAACAGTTCAATATGGAGCAGCAGACATATTTTAAGGGTGCGGTGGAGAATCTTTATGCCGCAGGCGGTACAGCAACCTTTGACGGCATCTGCGTGGCGCTGGATATGATTAATGAGATGATGGAGCAGTATCCGGATGCAAAGCCGATGCTGTTCGTGTTAAGCGACGGCGAAACCAATACCGGTTATAATCTGAATGATATCCGCGATGTGCTGACCGGAATGAAAATACCCGTGTATACGATTGGATATAATGCGGATTTAGCGGCATTGGAGAGCATCAGCTCGGTAAATGAGGCGGCAAGCATCGACGCGTCAACGGATGACGTGGTGTATCAGCTGAAAATATTATTCAATGCAAACATGTAAAAACAAGGAATACCCACAGGGCACACCTTATTTGACCATACGGCGCATAAATTGCGCAAGGAGGAGGAAAAATGAGTACATTTACACTGGACATACCAAGCACCGAAGCCATCAAAAAAGAAGTGAAAGAGGAACTCGCGCCGACAAAGGAGGAGAAAGACGTCATTACGGATGTCGTGAAGGAAAAGTCTGACCAGATTATGGCAGTCAATCTCGATTCCCTCACCGAACGGCGGGAAATTGTTCAGGTGATAGAGACCTTTGGCGCTGATATCGTGAAGCAGTCCCAGTCAAAGAACAGCATTCTTCAGAAACGGATGGGCGAATTTGGCCGTGCCGGTGGTGAATCCGGCGAGGTTGCAAAGGGTCTGGAGGAGTTGTCCATAAAAATGCGCGATTTAGACCCGTCCGGACTGGACTTTACCAAGACCGGCATACTTGGAAAGGTATTCAATCCAATCCGCCGTTATTTCGAGCGCTATAAAACTGCCGACGAAGAGATCGCCCTGATTGTCAAATCTCTCGATAAAGGAAAAACAATTTTAAAAAATGACAATACCACACTGGAAATTGAACAGGCAGCCATGCGCGACCTGACCAGACAGCTGACGCAGAAAATCGAGCTCGGCACACAGCTCGATGCATATCTGACAAACCAGGTAGAGAATGCAAAGGCATCGAATGAGGCGGAGGAGCGCATAAAATTCGTGGAGGAGGAAATCATTTTTCCGTTAAAGCAGAGACTGATGGATTTTCAGCAGCTTTTGCTTGTGAATCAGCAGGGGATTATTGCCATGGAGGTTATCCGCAAAAATAATCTTGAATTAATCCGTGCTGTGGACCGCGCCGAGACGGTGACCGTATCAGCGCTTCGTGTAGCCGTTACTGTGGCAGGAGCGCTGTATAACCAGAAGATTGTCCTGGAAAAGGTACAGATGTTAAATGAGACAACGAACCAGATGATTACTGCCACCTCTAAAATGCTGAAGGAGCAGGGGACGGCAATCCAGAAGGAAGCAGTTGAGGCAAGCATTTCCCCGGATACGTTAAAGCAGGCGTTTACGGATACCTTATCGGCACTGGAGGATATCAGTACGTATAAGACAAAGGCACTGCCGCAGATGGCGCAGACGATTCAGGACTTCCGTTCAGTTGCAGAGGAGGGCGAACGGCAGATTGCGAAGCTTGAAAAAGGAAATACTATGGGTTTTTAATAAAATAAAAAATTTACAAATTTTTGCAAGGTTTTCTGATTGTCAGTCGTATTATAAGTGAAGAACAAAAAAACAGATGGCGAACAGAAAAGGAGGAAATGAATTGTAATGAAAAAGTTAATGGTAATCGGTGCAGCTGGAGTATGTTCTTTCGTAATTGGAATTACGGCAATTGCCGGAGAATTGTCTGTGAATCCGAAAGAGGCCGCAGGAATTGAAAATGAGGCCATAAAAGAGGAAGCCACAGAAAAAGAGAACAAGGCCAAAGAAGAAGTCAAAGCTGAAGCAGAGGCAGAAGCAAATACAAAAGCGCCGGTAAACACGGAAGCGGCTGTAAATACGGAAGCAGCAGGAAACACGCAAGCACCGGTAAATATTGAAGCAGAGGCAAACACTGAGACTCCGGCAAATACGGAGGCGGCAAAAGAAAAAGTAGAAGTAAGGTATGAAACAGTAGTAAGCAATGAAGAGGAAACAGCACAAGTGAACGCTCCGGCGGGAGAAAATGTCAGCTCATCGGAGGAGTGGGTATCTTCGTCAGGTACTACCGCACAATTTCCTTATATACCGCAGGAAGAGAATGTTGCCGTACAGCCGCAGGAAACTGCGCCGGAGAATACGGTACAGTTTGATGCGAATACACAGCAGCCGGGATGTGGCAGAGGGGAATGTATATTTACAGACGCCAACCATGACGGATTTTGTGATTACGGCGATTTGCATTCGCACGGAGGAAATCATGTCGATGCTAATCATGATGGATTCTGTGATTATGGCGACAGGTATTGCATGAATCATTATGATGCGGATTGTGATGGCTATTGCGACCGTTGTCATACAGGGTGTAATAATTCTGGTTATTACAATGAGGGCTGTGCAGGAAATTCATTCTGTGGCCAGGGTTCCGGTTCCCATCACTCGGGAGGTCACCATGGAGGAAGGCATCATTAATGCACGGACTGACAGAGTGTTTTAAAAAATGGGAAAGGCTGGAGCATGTTTGATAATTTATTCCTTTCATTTACTGTGTCATAAGGAATTTCCAGCCAGTTGGAAATGGTTTATGAGCGTGTGCATGAACTAATATTA
>CANOFI010000167.1 GCA_947565255.1 uncultured Lachnospiraceae bacterium | reverse complement strand
GCAATTACCGGATTCTGTTTCTGGTGTCTGGAAAAACGTATTGACAGAAGAAATACAAAAAGAACGACCAGGACAAAAAACGGAGAATTTTGTTTCAGAAACAAAAAAGGGATACCGGCTGCTTCAAGCAGGGCTGCTGAAATAAGCCATAATGCTGATACTGCTCGGTTATATTTTCTAATATCTGTTACGTCCGGCGGCTTAGTAAAGGTAAAGAAGCCGGCTGCATTTTGTGAATTGCGGTAGCTGATGCCGATTCCTAAAAAAATAACGGCGCAGAAACTCCATATTACAAATCCAATTATCATTTCCATCCTCCATTCCATTCGTTTCGGCAGTAATAATAATGAAAAAATAATTTTCACACGATTTTCTTTTGTATTTTTGCAGCATTCTTCTGGTTGTGAGAAGCATATTTGTTATGAAGCAACCGTTTCATTTAGAAGCTTTATGCTTACAATTATTATATAGGATAATGGAATTAATTTCAAGATATGGGGAGAATGCCGGCGGCAGAAGATAATTTTCGGAGTTTTTTTATGGCGCAGAAGACTAAAACAAAATCTTTACAATTTCCCGAAAAAATGCTATACTAAAACGAAACGGGGTCGAAAAATACCGTTTAGGAAAAGGAGGGCTAAATTTATGTCAAATCATGCAAATGGGGCAGCTCTTTCAGCAAAAGAAGCGCTGCAAAAGCTTCAGGACGGCAATGCAAAATATATCAATGCATCAGTCAGTCCGGGGAATGTTTCGCCGGAGATTCGTAAAGACACCTGTGAGAATGGACAGCATCCTTATGCAATTGTGATTACCTGTTCGGATTCCCGTGTGATACCAGAGAGCATTTTTTCTGCAGGAATCGGGGAACTGTTTGTCATTCGTGTAGCCGGGAATGTCATGGATAACCACCAGCTTGGAAGTGTGGAGTATGCAGCAGACCATCTTGGATGTAAGCTTGTTGTTGTTCTTGGACACACGAACTGCGGTGCAGTGGGAGCAGCAATGGAAGGCGGTGCGGGCGGCTACATAAAATCCATCACAGACATAATCCGGGCAGCTGTTGGAAATGAATCAGATGCTTATAAGGCAAGCTGTCTCAATATCAGGCACAGCGTGGCACAGATAAAGGAAAGCCTGCATATTTCGGATGAGGCTGAGGATGGCCTGAAGGTGATGGGAGCGGTTTACCATATTGATGACGGGCATGTAGAATTTTTATAAAGACAACTGCATAGCCGGTTTTTTGCATGAATATTGTTGTGCAGGTGTTTATCCGGGGCTGCCGTAAAAAACAGATACCACAAGAACTTGTATATATACAACATATAGTATATGCGCAGGTTCTTGTGGAGTTGTAGAAGTGCGGCAGCCTCAGTGCATATTTTCCAGGATTATGTTCGCGCCTGTGTGCCGATATGGGAATCCAGACGATTGTTCTGGAACGTGTCTGGAAATTCATTCACGCTCTATAGAGCCTCGTCTTCTTCAGGACTTTCAGAAATTCTTTTGCGGGCAGCAGGGGCAGAGTCAGCCTGTGCGGCTCCTTCCGGCTGCTGGGTTGTGGTCATCGTACATCTTCCCTCAAAGTAAGCATTTTCATCAATGACGAGGGATCTTGCAGTGACATCTCCGGTTATTTTCCCGGTCGAATAAAGCTCCAGCTTGCCTTTTGCGGATATATTCCCGGTTACTTTTCCGGAAATGACGACATTATCTGCAGAGAGATCTCCATTAATGACCCCTTCCTGTCCAACAATCAGGTTGTTGTCACAGCTGCAGTTTCCATTCACAGTACCGTCAATTCTTACCATATCAGGGGCAGTAAAATCACCGTTAAAAACAGTTCCGGGGCCTAAGATGGTGCCCATTTTTGTCTGTGCCGGGGTGGTCACGTTTTTACTTTTTGCTAACATACATATTCCTCCTTTATTCATGCGGGCAGTTCGAATCCGAATGAACTTGTCCGCGGATAGCTTTGCTGATTCGTTATGATAGAAATGTGCGGCAGAGGGGTCGGTTCTATTAACCTACAGCATCCATGACCGTAAGCGGGTCAACTGCGTTATTCTCATAAATGACCTGATAATCAAACATGGTATCATCCGTAGTTATGGCCAGTAAAACAGTACCAGCCTGAATCTGTGTTCCTTCTGTTATTTTTAATTCCGCATCCTGCCGGCACAGATACCGTGTGGTATAACCGCTTGCATGCTGGATATCAATGATATGCCTGTAGTTTTCATCCGAGCGGACAGAAACGACAGTTCCATCACCCGTTGCAATGATATAGCATCCCGTATAGGTGGCGATGGACATGTAGCTTTGTTCCGGCGAAAAGGATGATTGTAAAACGCTGGGACCTTTCGAAGGATAAAGGCTGGGGAAGGAAGCATCCTTTTTGGGAGCAGCCTGGTTTCCGGCTTCTTCTGCCAGGGACTCAGCCTCTTTTGTTTTTTCTTCGTTTGTTTTCCGGAGTGTTTCATTTTCCGCCTGCAGCTGCGAAGACAGCTGTTTTTGTCTGGCCAGCTGTTTCTGTAATGCAGTTTGTTTTCCATGTGCGGAGGACGTCAGGTAAATAAGCGTTCCCAGGGCGGCACAGAAAACCAGCAGCAGAACAGGAAGCAGCCTCAGGAAAAAAAGAGAAATCTGAAATTGTTTGCTGCATCTGTTTGTATTAGAAATGAAAAGTATGGTAAAATATTCTTTTCGTTTATGTCTTTGATTTTTCATAGCTAAAACCTCCATCTTTTATAATACCATATAACAGAAACGAAAAAAAGTATTTTTTTCTATTCTTTTTTCATTATGCGGATTTTTCTGTTTTTACTGATAATTCCTGGCCTGTGCCTGGAACATGGCGGCATAGATGCCGTCTGGCCTCTTCACCAGCTCCCTGTGCGGCCCGCTTTCTGCAATGCCATGCTTTGCGAACACAATAACCCGGTCGCAGAACTGGCAGGAAGAAAGCCGGTGTGAGATAAAAATCGCCGTTCTGCCCTTCGACATTTCCTGAAAATGCTCATAAATTTCCGCCTCCGCCAGCGGGTCGAGCGCCGCCGTCGGCTCGTCCAGAATTACTATGGGAGCTGATTTGCACAGGGCGCGGGCAATTGCCAGTTTCTGCGCCTCGCCGCCGGAAGGCTCCACACCGTCTTCATAAAAGTTTTTATAAAGTCCTGTATTCAGTCCCTTAGGCAGCTGGGCAAGCCGTTCTCCGAATCCGGCCATGGCACAGATTTTTTCAAGCTCTGCATCCGTAAGCGGATCTAAGTCGGCCGCCATAAGAAGATTGTCCCGGATGCTGAACGAAAACAGCTTGAAATCCTGAAACACTACCGACAAAATTTTCCGGTATTCGCTCATCCCATAACGGTAAATACTAGTGCCATTTAAGAGGATATCTCCCTCCGTCACCGGGTACAGACGGCAGAGCAGCTTAATAAATGTACTCTTTCCGGCGCCGTTTTCACCGACAACGCAGATATGCTCGCCAGGCATGACAGTCAGGTTCACATGCTTTAAAATATCCTGTTCCGTATCCGGATAGCGGAAAGAAACATTTCGGAATTCAAACAGCGGAGCCGCTGTCGTTTCCCCTGGCAGAGGTTCTCCTCCCTGCGGTTCCTCAGGATACTGCATAAACCGGTGATAGGACTCCAGAAGCTCCAGATTATTTCCCAAATCCTGCAGGCAGGCGATCAGCTGGGACATACAGTCCTGGGAAAAGGTCTCTGCTGCATTCATCAGCATGGTAAAATCGCCGACTGTAATACGGCCGAGGATTGCCAGAATTCCCAGATATCCAAAGATAAATGCATTATCTGCCGCATTGACAAGCGCAGAGAGGAAAGAGTACTTTTGGGATTTGTTCGATCTCTGTGCCGCCAGAGAATAGATTTCATTCGTCGTATGTTCGCCCATTTCCTGTATCATTTCCATACCATCATAAAGCCGGATATCCTTTCCATAGGAAAAGTCCGACAGCGTGTCAAAGATATAGTCCAGAACACGGTATAGCTTCGGCCATAAATGAAAATAATGCAGATTTATGCACATCTGCCGCGAAGTCAGGAACATATTGAGCACGACCACAAGCACCGATGCCAGCAGAAGGAACGGGGACAGCATGGAGATAATACTGACAACGCCGGTCATTGTGAGCAGCGAGGACCAGATGTCTGCCAGCCTTTGCAGAATGCCGTTTATTCCGCCGCTGTCGCTTCGTCCGCTGACTGCCTTCTGGTGCAAATCCATGGATTTGGGGTTTTCTGTCATGGCAAACTCAATTTTCATGGACTTGGCGCTTAAACTTCGCTCCATATAATTGTCGAACCATTCTTTTCCCATGTTATTTCGCATTTCGACATACCGGTTCAGAAAACGAAGAACAACCTCTGACGTTATCATAATAAGAACCAGTAAGGTAAGAGCGGAAACGCGCCGTGCTCCTGTAAGCTCGTCAATAATCAGTTTTGGAAATATCATGGAGACAAAGGGGAGCAGTGCATAGGGGATTTTTCCCAAAAAAAGCCAGAGTACGGCGCCTTTGTTTACCTGCCATGCTGTTTTTAAGAAATACTTCAAAAGGCCGAACTGCTCTCTGAAAGAAAGCTTTTTTTCTTTTTTCTTTTTATGCATCTTCTGCATCTTCCGTGCCTCCTTTCTTCTCCTGATAGTAACGCGCCTGTATCCGGTACAGCCCGGCATAGCGTCCGCCATTTTTTAGCAATGCATCATGCGTTCCGTATTCAATAATCTGTCCTTCCTCAAAAAGCGCCACCTGATGGCAGAAGCGCGTGCTGGACAGCCGGTGGGATATGTAAATCGCCGTATGTTCCCCAATCAGTTCATTAAAATCCGAGTACATCCGGTATTCTGCCAGCGGGTCCAGCGCCGCTGTCGGCTCGTCAAGCACAAAAACACGTGTTTTTGGGAATTGTGGAGCATTTTTTTGCGAAACCTTATACAGGGCTCTTGCAAAAGACAGCTTTTGCTTCTCGCCTCCCGATAAGTCGATTCCATCTTCGTATAAAAAGCGCAGCAGCTGCGTATCCAGTCCTTTTTCCAGGCTGTCCAGTTTGTCGGACAGTCCTGATTTGCGAAGGCATGCCTCCGCTGTCTTTTTATCTGTCCGGTCCATCTTCTGCAGGGAAATATTTTGCGCCAGCGGCGCCGCATAGCTCTCCACATTCTGGAATACTGGCGCCAGAAGGTGAAAATACTTCTGCTGGTTCACTTGCCAGATATCGATTCCATTTACGGTGATTCTGCCTTTTGTCGGTTTATACAGACGGCAGAGCAGCTTGATAAATGTGGATTTGCCGGCGCCGTTCGGTCCGACCACCGCCAGCCGCTTTCCGCCTTCGACAGTAATCGACACATCCTTCAGCGCATATTCTGTCTGTCCCGGATAGCGAAACCACACATGTTCAAAGACAAACGCTCTATTATCACCTCTATGTATTAAAAGATCGCTGGCTCTTTGAACCC
>CANOFI010000166.1 GCA_947565255.1 uncultured Lachnospiraceae bacterium | reverse complement strand
GGTTTAAGGAGAAGGCAAGGGAGGACCAGTCTTTTGTAAATATCGGCTTTATGGTGTGTGACAGCCGCGTGTTTGACTACTTTGGCGAAGAAAATGAGATGCTGGAAGCCGGACCGTTTGAGAGGCTCGTTGCAGATAATCAGTTGTCCGCTTATGAACACAAGGGGTTTTGGTCGCCGATGGACAGCTTAAAGGATAAAAGATATCTGAGTGACCTCTGGGAGGAAGGGAATGCACCGTGGAAGTGTTAAAATAACAGATTATAATGGAGGAAAAAGGGATGGTATTTGATAAACCACTGTTTATTTATGAAATGGCGAATAATCATCAGGGAAGCGTCGGGCATGGAAAAAAAATAATCCAGGAAATGGCAAGGGTGAGCAGTCCTTATAAAGAGCAATTTCAGTTTGCAGTAAAATTTCAGTATCGGAATCTGGATACGTTTATACATGTGGATGCAAAAGGACGAGAGGACATTAAGAATGTAAAGCGTTTTCAGGATACAAGGCTTGGGCCGGAGCAATTTGAGGAATTGATAAAAGAGGCGAAGGCGCAGGGGTTTTATACCATGTGTACGCCGTTTGATGAAGATTCGGTTGATGTAATCATGAGGCAGCAGATTGATATTGTTAAGATTGCAAGCTGTTCTTTCTGTGACTGGTCATTGCTGGAAAAGATAGCTGGCTGCGGCAGACCGGTGATTGCTTCGGCAGCGGGAACGCCGGAAGAAGATGTGGATAAGGTGGTATCCTTTTTCTGCAATCGCAAAATACCATTTACGTTGATGCATTGTGTGGCAGAATATCCGACTGCTGCGAAAAATTTACAGATGAACCAGATTGATTATTATAAAAAGCGTTACCCAGGCATTCGAATCGGGTTCTCAACGCATGAAGAGCCGGATCATTTAAATCCTGTAAAGCTGGCGGTTGCCAAAGGGGCAGCGGTTTTTGAAAAACATGTCGGCGTATCGACAGAGGAGATTACCCTGAATGGGTATTCTGCAAATCCAGAGCAGGTAGCCCTGTGGCTTGAGTCTGCGAAGGATGCATATGAGATGTGCGGGGTTTCGGATAAACGGTATGAGCCGAATCAGAAGGAACTGGATGATCTGGCGGCTCTGCAGAGAGGCGTTTTTGCAAAAGATATACTGAAAGAGGAACAGACGCTTTCAGAGGCGGATTATTACCGCGCATTTCCATGTGTGGCCGGACAGCTTTTGTCGAAGCATATTTCAAAATATAAGAAGTTCACGTTAAAACCCGGAGTGGTGATAGAAAAGGATAAGCCGGTTATGCTGGAAGATGTAAAGATGCAGGATACCTATGATATGGTGCGTGAGGGAGTTCGCAAAGTAATTGATCTGATTAAAAAAAGCGGAGTCACTATCCCGGTCAACAGCACCTGTGAACTGTCCCATCATTATGGAATCGAACAGTTTTACAAGACCGGCGTGACGCTGATTGAATGTATTAATCGTGAGTATTGTAAAAAGATTCTGGTTGTGCTGCCGGGACAGTCGAATCCTTCTCATATGCATAAGAAAAAAGAAGAGACCTTTACGGTGGTATATGGCAGATTAAAAACCATTTGCGACGGAGCAGAGCGGATCGTAGGAAAAGGGGAAGATATCACGGTAGAACGCGGGGTATACCACAGCTTTTCTTCAGAGGAGGGATGTGTGTTTGAGGAGATATCCACAACCCATGAGGCAGGAGATTCTTATTATCCGGATATGGATGCATTTGTGACACCGAGAAAGACAAAGGTTTATATTACAAGTAAGATGCTTGGACAGGAGTAATGCTGTTATGGTGAAATTATCAGATTATGTATGGAATTATTTAGAATCACAGGGCGTACAGCATGCATTTACGCTGACGGGTGGGGGGATTATGCACCTTGTGGATTCCCTTGGAAGAAGCAATGTGGAATATATATGCTGTCATCATGAGCAGACAGCGTCGATTGCGGCACAGGCCTATGACATGTATAAAGAGCAGTTGAGCGTCTGTCTTGTCACGACGGGACCGGGCGGAACCAATGCTCTCACCGGGGCAGCAGCAGCTTATGTGGATTCCACCCCTGTGATTTATATGACCGGCCAGGTGAAGCGGTCGGATTTTGCCAGTATCCGGGGCGTAAGACAGTTCGGCGCACAGGAAAATGATATTATTTCCATGGCAGGGCCGGTTACAAAATATGCGGTTCTTGTTACAGAGCCGGAGGACATTGCGTATGAGCTGGAAAAATGTGTATGGTATGCGGTAACTGGCCGGAAAGGTCCGGTATGGATAGATATTCCGCTGGATGTGCAGGCGGCAATGATTGAGGAAGAGAGTCTGCGGCATTTTGAGCCCCGGCCAGAGGATTTTCCCGCTGTCTGTGACGAAGAAAAGCTTCGCAGTGCAGCCGGGTATACAAAGCAACTTTTGTTCCGTGCAAAGCGCCCGGTTCTGTTAATCGGGCAGGGTATGGTATCCTCCGGTGCAGCCGGGCTGGTGCGGGAATTTGTGGAGAAGACGGACATACCGGTTCTGGCAACGTGGCGTGCGCTGGATTTTATGGATACGGAGGAACCGGGCTTTTTTGGAAGTCCGGGATTGCAGGCACCGAGATATTCAAATCTGATTCTGCAGCATTGTGATGCGCTGATTGTGCTTGGCAGCAGAATGGACAATATGATTACAGCTTTCAGTGAGGAACATTTTGCCTTCCGCGCAAAAAAAGTCATTGTTGATATTGATGAAAATGAAATTAAGAAGCTGAAGATGACACAGGTATACCCGGTTGTGTCCGATGTGAGGGCATATATGGAGGCATTGCTGGCAGAATGGACGGACTGCGGCGGTCTGGATATTGCAAAGTGGCGCGAAGACTGTCAGAGTTTAAAAGAGCGTTTTCCAATTCTTGCGGAAAAGCAGGAGAAGGAAGAGGGTGTGAATCTCTATCAGGTAACAGAGGAAGTGTCGAAGTATGCCGGAAATGAGGATACAGTAGTCATTTCCTCCACCAGCAGATGCAATACGGCCGGTCATATTGCATTTCACCACAAAAGGGGGCAGAAGACCATTTCCTCCATGGGAATGGGTTCCATGGGGTTTGCCCTGCCTTCCGTGATTGGGGCATATTATGCGAACGGGAAAAAACAGGTAATCATGATAGAGGGTGACGGCAGCCTGCAGCTGAATATGCAGGAATTAGCAACCATCCGCGCCAATCAGATTAATGCAAAAATGTTTATATTCAATAATACCGGTTATGCGGCGATTACGACGATGCAGGACCGCAATTTTGACAGCTTTTATGTCGGAAGCAATGAACAAAGCGGGCTGCATATGCCAAATCTGGAAAAAATTGCACATGCATATGACATACCATACAGCAGAATTGAAAAAGAGGAAGAGATAGCCGGTAAGGTAGAAAAAGTAATGCGGACAGAGGGTCCCATCATATGTGATATATGCGGTTCTCTTTGGTTTGATGAGATACCGAAGTGTATTTCTAAGGTAGATGAAAGGACCGGAAAACGGGTGTCTGCTTATCTGGAAAATCCATATCCGTTTCTTTCGGAGGATGATATGGAGGCAATCAGCCGGAAGCTGTTGGATGAATGATAAGGAATGGGGCGGCAAAAGTCGGTGAGAAGATGACCAATGGTCAGCTTTGGTAAATAAGAATTTTACGGGATAATGGAGGATGTACTATGAGTGATGCGTTATTGAGAGAGCAGGAAGCAGCGAAGAGGAACAGCCTGAAGGAAAAAAAGCCATATGTGTTTGAGAAGGTTTCTAAGTTTACGGAAAAATATAACCGTGGGGAGAGTATTGCTATTATTCAGCTGCAGTATAACTACATGTGCAATATGAAGTGTGAGCACTGTTCGATAGAGGCATATCAGAAAAATTCCAGAGGGAAAAGAAGCCTTACGCCCAGGGATGTGGCTGATCTCGCCAGGCAGGCAGATGAAATGGGGCTGGCGCGTTTTGTAATTTCCGGCGGGGAACCGACCACGTTTCCGGATTTGGATGAATTGGTCGCAGCAATCGACCCGGAGAAGTTTTATATTAATAGCGATTCAAATGGATATCTGCTTGCAGAAAAAGCAGAGCATATGAAAAAAATAGGAATTGACCGTATTCAGCTCAGCATAGATAGCCTGAATCCAGAGGAGCATGATGAATTCCGCCGTAAGCCCGGCGCATGGAAACGGGCAATGGAAGGCATTGATGAGTGCCAGAGAATCGGACTCCCCCTCTACATACAGACTGTAGTGACAAAACAGAGGCTGCATTCACAGGAATTTATTGATTTTGTGGAATATTTTAATAAGCGTAATCTTGACGTGTTTATTACATTTGCAAAACCGGTTGGGGCATATGCCGGGCATTATGAGAGCATGGTGGACGAGGCTGACCTTGCGTATGAGAGAGAATTGGAAAAAAAGTACCGTCTTTGTACGCATTTAACGCCGGGATACGGTCTTGACATGGGCTGTATAGGGGTGAAAGGCTTCGTATCGGTCACACAATATGGAGATGTGCAGCCGTGTCCGTATTTCCACTGTTCGATAGGCAATATTTTTGAAACACCGTTTCGGGATATTATTCAGACGGGTCTGGATATCAAACATTTTGGAGAGCATGTGAATACCTGTCTTCTTGCAGCGGATTTGCCCTGGGTAAAAAAATATGTGGCGGACAAGATTTATGGGAAGCCGGTTCCGGTTCCGTGGACAGAAGTGTTTGATGAAGAGGACCGGACGCAGAAACCATACTGGAAGTAAGAGGATAGTGAAAGATCTGCCTGTATAGTGGTTAAATGGAAAAAAAGAGACGATACTGATATTTAAAAATGTTATAGGAAATAAGAGACATAGAACATAAATTTTGAATAATAAAAATAATGTGGGGCATGTATCAATGGCGAAATGCAGTGTGATAGTACCGGCTTATAACGTGGAAAATTATATAGAGCGCTGTATACAGAGTGTATTAAAGCAGAAGTTTTGGGACTGGGAACTGATTCTTGTTGATGACGGTTCTACGGACGGTACGCCGGACATCTGTAAAAAATATGCGGAACATGACCGCCGTATACAGTATCAATACCAGGCCAATCAGGGACAGGGAATTGCAAGGAATACCGGGGTCAGTATGGCAGATGGAAAATATATTTTTTTTCTGGATGCGGATGACTGGATTCGCGGGGATACACTGGAAAAGCTATATCGGTATGCAGAAGAATATGAGACAGATATTGTATTTTTTGATTATATCGAAATAGAAAAAGGAAGAGACGGCCAGACCAGTGAACGTTTATCAAGAATGCCCATTAAGATTAGGCAGATAACGAATTGCCTGGAAACTCCGGCACTTTTCTATTGTCTGGAAGGGGCCGTGTGGAATAAATTTTACAGGAGTTCCGTTTTGGACGGAATGGAACAGGCAGGACATCCGTATGAGGACAGAGATGAAATCGAGAGGCAGAGCAAATGATGTGAAA
>CANOFI010000165.1 GCA_947565255.1 uncultured Lachnospiraceae bacterium | reverse complement strand
CAACCACCCACGCCAAGGTTAAAGGTTGCTTTTTTAACTAAAAACCCAAGGCAAAACCGTCTATCGACAGTACCTTCTTTACAGATAGTATATCATATGTTTCATGGAGTTGCAAGAAATTTATTAAAAATTAAATAATTTTTAACAGCATGCCATGTGAGCATATTTTCTCAACATCAACATGTCAGGAAGGATGAACTGTGACACATGGTTGACATAAATAATATTTAAACACGTTCTGGAAGGAGGATTCTCATGGTATATTCGGCAGTGAAAAAGTTGGTGGCATACGGTCTAGAGACGGGTCTGGTGCCGACGGAGGAGGAGATTTACACAACAAATTTGATTCTGGATGTCCTGCGGCTGGATGAGTTTGTGGATGACGGGCAGGAATACATAAATGTAGATTTGGAGGAGACGCTGGGGGAGCTGCTGGACTACGCTGTGGAGCAGAAGCTCATCGAGGACAGTATCGTTTACCGTGACCTTTTTGACACAAGACTTATGAACTGTCTTATGCCGAGACCGGTGGCAGTCATTGACAGATTCTGGGAAAAGTACAAAGTGTCGCCGAGGGAGGCGACAGACTATTTTTATAAGCTGAGCCGGGATTCTGATTATATCCGGCGGTACCGCGTTTGTAAGGATGTAAAGTGGACGGTGCCGACAAAATATGGGGACCTGGACATAACCATCAATTTAAGCAAGCCGGAAAAGGACCCGAAGGCCATTGCTGCCGCGAAGTTTGCCCGGCAGACGGAGTACCCCAAGTGCCTTTTATGCATGGAGAACGAGGGGTATGCGGGGCGCGCCAACCATCCGGCGAGAGAAAACCACAGGGTAATTCCCCTCACAATCAACAATACAAAATGGGGATTCCAGTATTCACCATATGTCTATTACAATGAACACTGCATTGTATTCAATGGTGAGCATATTCCTATGAGTATTGAGCGCAGCACATTTGTCAAGCTGTTTGATTTTATTAAGCTGTTCCCGCATTATTTCCTCGGCTCCAATGCGGATTTGCCGATTGTCGGCGGTTCCATTTTGTCGCATGACCATTTTCAGGGCGGAAATTATGAATTTGCAATGGCAAAGGCGCCGGTTGAGGAGCAGGTTACCATAAAGGGATACGAAGACGTGGAAGCCGGGATTGTAAAATGGCCTCTTTCGGTCATCCGGTTAAGATGTAAGGATGAGGGCAGAATAATTGATCTGGCGGAGCATATTTTACATACATGGCGAAGCTATACGGATGAGGCGGCCTTTATTTATGCGCAGACAGACGGGGAGCCGCATAACACGGTCACGCCGATTGCACGTAAAAAGGACGGAAGGTTTGAGCTGGATGTGGTTCTGCGCAATAACATCACGACCGAGGAGTACCCCCTTGGGGTATACCATCCGCACGAGGAGCTTCATCATATTAAAAAGGAGAACATAGGTTTGATTGAGGTGATGGGGCTTGCAGTGCTTCCGTCGAGACTGAAGGAAGAAATGGATATTCTTGCAGAGTATATTGTCTGCGGAAAGGATATCCGTTCCAACGAAAAAATTGAGAAGCATGCGGACTGGGCGGATGCTTTTTTAAAGAGATACGATGATGTGAATGAGGCAAATATAGATGCAATTATAAAAAAAGAGACGGGGCTTGTCTTTGAAAAGGTGCTTGAGGACGCCGGGGTGTTCAAGCGTGATGCGGCGGGAATGGAGGCCTTTCGCCGATTTATTGCGGTTTTATGATAGATGGGTGTATAGTTTTATACTTGAAGCTCTGGTTAAATTATGGTATAATTTCTGGTAACTGGCAGACGGACGGACCATTCAGATGCTATACGATGCTGTATGAATATAGAATTAAAAATGCAGCAGTTAATGAGTGGAAACGGTCAGGAAAGAAACAGGGTTTACCATATGAAAAACAGTATTGAGAAAATATATGTAGAATTTTATCATATAGAGGAGTAAGGTATGAAAAGGAAAAAATTGTCAAGAGAAATATTTTTTGTATTGGTTCTTTTAGCAGGAATCATTTTTGCATTGTTTTTGTTTATGTACCAAAACCAGAACCGGATACTGGAGCAAAATAAAAATTATGCCGCCGATTCTGCCCGGCAGAATGCAAAGCGTGTAGAGGGCGAGTTTAACAGCGCTCTGCAGAGTATTAACAACTATGTATATTTTTTTAATAGCAATCAGAATAAATCGGTTTTAGATAAAGACCTGCTCAGAGATTTAGAGGAGCATTCAATGTTTGACGCCATTCGGTTCACGAAGGCAGATGGATTGAATATTGCTTCGAGCGGGGAAACTTCCGACAGCTCGGACCGCAGCTATTTTGTTAAGGGAATGAATGGGAAAACCGGGTTGGAGGTAGTGGAAAAATCCCGTCTGACCAACAGACCTATGATGGTTTTTTATGCTCCGTTAAAGCAAAACAACAAGATTTATGGTATGCTTTTGGGATTGTATTTTGCAGATGATTACCTTCAGGATATGTTGTCGACCTCTTATTTTGGTGAACAGGCGGATGTTTACCTTTGTACCGTTGAAGGCCGGGTGGTTGCAAGTTCCGGCGGGGATGCTTATGAAGGCAGTCTGGTTGACGGGCTCAATAAAGAGGGTGTGATTGATGCGCATACGGCTGCCAGTGTGCGGGAAATTTTTCAAAAAGGCGGCGAAGGCGTATTCAGCTGCGAATCCAATAGCAGGACAGATAATATTTGTGTGACAAATCTTCCGGATTACGATTTTGTGCTTGTACAGACTTTTCCAAAGAGTGTGACGCAGAAAATGCTCTGGAATGCAAATAAGGTGGGAATTGAACTGGTGCTTTTTTTGCTTGGGCTGTTCGTGCTTTATGTTATTGTTCTCGTGATTCATGCCGCCCAGGAACAAAGGAAGCTTGAGCGGGAAAACCGGGAGATGGGGTATGTCATTAATGGAGTCAGCACGCTGTTTTCCAGGTTTGCCATGGTGGATTTGAACCAGGGTACTTATCAATATCTGGCGGGGACAGTTCCGGAGGATGGAAGTATTGCTGTCTGCGGAAATTACGAGGAGCTAAAGAAATATTTGTGTTCGCTCATGCCGGTTGAGTCTGCCCGTGAGGAATTTGCCCGGGAAATTGAAAGGGAAGCGATTGCTGAGGCATTGTCCGGACAAAATGATCTGCGTTTTGAGTGTTATGTAATGCTCAACGGCAGGCCTGAGTGGAAACATATAAATGTGATTTGTCTGGAACGAACCGATGGAAGGGCGGACAAAGTTTTGTTAGCCCAGCAGAATATTACAGAAATCAAGGAAAAAGAACTGCATATTCAGAGGGAGATGGCCATTGCATACCGCAAAGAACGGCAGTATCAGAGTGCCATTACTTCCAGTGCGTTCAGCATGTTTGAATTTAATCTGACGCGGGATTTGATTGAGGAGGACATTACCCGTATGGTAAACGGGAAACGGATATCCCTGCTTGAGAAGATTGGGATAAGTGCTCCCTGCCGGGCGTCGGAATGTTTTGAAAAATGGAAGGCTTTTATTTTGAAGGAATCTCTGCCCCAGTTTGAGGAAATCATTGACCTGGAGAAGCTAAAAGAACGCTTTGAGCAGGGAGAAAGAGAAGTCGTTGTTGACTACTGGGGGCTGGCTATGTACGAGGAACCCATGTGTGTCCGGCAGACACTGATTATGCTGCAGGATGATGATACGGGTGATATTATGTGCTTGTCGTTTTCTAAGGATATTACCGCGCAGGTGCAGGCGCAGCGCGAGCAGACGCTGGCCTTGCAGGATGCACTGATGCAGGCGCAGCACGCCAATCAGGCCAAGACGACCTTCCTTTCCAATATGTCCCACGATATCCGCACGCCGATGAATGCCATTATCGGTTTTACCACGATTGCAGTCAGCCATATTGATAATAAGGCGCAGGTGCAGGATTGTCTGCAGAAGGTGCTTTCCTCCAGCAATCATCTGCTCAGCCTGATTAATGATATTTTGGACATGAGCCGGATTGAAAGCGGGAAGGTGCAGATTAAGGAGCAGGAATGTAATATTTCTGAGCTTATGCATAATCTGGTGAATATAATCCAGCCGCAGGTGAAAGCAAAGCAGCTGGAGCTGTTCATTGACACCTTTGAGGTCAATAATGAGGATGTGATTGCAGACCCGCTGAAATTAAACCAGATATTTATTAATCTGCTCAGCAATGCGGTCAAATATACGCCCGCCGGCGGAACGGTTACGTTCCGGATTATCCAGAAAACAACATATCGTCATGGTTATGGCGATTATATATTCATTGTGAAGGACAATGGTATCGGTATGTCGCCGGAATTTGTAAAGCATGTCTTTGAACCGTTTGAAAGGGAAACTACTGTGACACAGAGCGGAATCCAGGGAACCGGACTTGGTATGGCAATTACAAAGAATATTGTAGAAATGATGAATGGTACCATCCGTGCGGAGAGCGAACCTGGCAAGGGAAGCACATTTACAGTGGAATTTAGCCTGAAATTGCAGGATTTGGAAGAAAATGCAACGCAGATTAAGGAACTGGAAGGGTTGCGGGCACTTGTGGTAGATGATGACCCCAATACCTGTGACAGCGTCAATAAAATGCTTAAGCAGATTGGTCTTCGTTCAGAGTGGACGGTGTCCGGGCGCGAGGCGGTTTACCGCGCGAAGGCTTCCGACGAGGAGGGGGATCCCTACCATACTTATATTATCGACTGGCAGATGCCGGGAATGAGCGGTGTAGAAACAGCGCATAAAATCCGGCAGACAGTGAGACAGGAAACGCCGATTATTATTTTGACTGCCTATGACTGGACGGACATTGAAAAAGAGGCCAGGGAGGCAGGCGTAACTGCTTTTTGTGCAAAACCTCTTTTTATGTCGGATTTAAAATCCGTATTGCTGACGGTAAACAATTTAGACGGGGACAGGGAAGAAAGTGCTCCGGTATGGTCGCAGGCTGATTTCAGTGGAAAGCGCGTTCTGCTTGTGGATGATAATGAGTTAAACAGGGAGATTGCCGAAGTGATTCTGGAAGAGACGGGATTTTCTGTTGAAACTGCACCGGACGGCACAGATGCGGTAAGTATGGTGGAACATGCACAGGAGAATTATTATGATGCTATTCTGATGGATGTGCAGATGCCGGTTATGGATGGGTATGAGGCCACCCGGACCATTCGCAAGCTGCCGAGAAAGGATGTCAAGCATCTGCCGATCATTGCGATGACTGCCAATGCGATGGAAGAGGATAAAGAAGAAGCGCTGAAAAATGGAATGAATGCGCATCTTGCAAAGCCGCTGAATGTAGAGTCCTTTATTGCCCTGCTTCAGAAACTGGTTCGCTGACCTGTGAAGGCAAAGGCAGAAACCAGGTTGTAATAAGCATACGGATATGCTATAATCAAAGTACGAAATATCCGTGTTATGAGGTGGAGAAGCATTTATAGACAGTAAAAAAGGAAGAAAGCAGGAGTCAATTATAGGGGTA
>CANOFI010000164.1 GCA_947565255.1 uncultured Lachnospiraceae bacterium | reverse complement strand
GGAAATGCAAGAGGAAAACAGGGCATGAAAGCATTTCGGAAGGGAGATTTTGCCCTGAGCTCCTGTATAATCCCAATAAAAAGATTGCTGAACACCACACCTAAAAAAAGCATATTCCGATAGGAATGCACCAGAAATAAACAGACTGCAAGAAGGACATTAACCAGATTAAATAAGGTACATGCGTGCTCAAGCACAATCTGCATCACACTTTTTGTGCGAAGCGCCACATTCTCATTCACTTTCCCGGCCAGAATCCGCTCCTGCACCTGCTGTTTTGTCAATCCTTTCATCCTGCTCCCACTTTCCTGTAATTTATCCCTCAGTCCCTGTACGTGTCTGAACATTCCTTCACGCCAGACACGCACAAAGGGCTGTCGCATCGTTCAACTTTCATACCGCTGGCCGCCCTGCTGCAGCGTATCTTATTGCTTCTTTTTATGTATATTGCGTATCGTTTTCTTTTTGCGCGGCTTTTGCACGCGCGGCTTCTGCATGCCCTTCCTTTTCTCCGTATCCGGGCGGGCATCCCCGCCCTTTCCGCCCTTCGGCCGAACCAGACAGCGCTTTTCATATCCAATCAGATCCGTTCTGCCCGCTTTTGTAAGCGCTTCCACAACAAGCGCATAATTTTTCGGATTCCGGTACTGGATTAACGCCCGCTGCATTGCCTTTTCATGTGGATTCACCGGCACATAGACTTTTTCCATCGTCCGCGGGTCCAGCCCTGTATAATACATACAGGTAGATATAGTAGACGGAGTCGGATAAAAATCCTGCACCTGTTCCGGCATATAGCCCAGATCTCTTAAATATTCCGCCAGTGCAACCGCCTCCTTCAGAGTGGAACCCGGATGGGAGGACATAAGATACGGCACTAAAAACTGTTTTTTTCCCAACTGCTGGTTCAGCCTTTTGTATTTCTCTGCAAATTTTTTATATACCGCATTTTCGGGCTTTCCCATTTTCTGCAGCACCGTGTCCGCGATGTGCTCCGGCGCCACTTTTAGCTGGCCGCTTATATGGTGCTCGCACAATTCCCTGAAAAATGTGTCGTCTCTGTCATACATCAGATAATCAAACCGGATGCCCGAGCGCACAAACACCTTTTTTACATTCGGCAGCGCACGCAGTTTGCGGAGCAGCGTCAGATAATCACGATGATCCACGGTGAGGTTTTTGCACGGCTTCGGAAACAGGCACTGCCTGTCTTTGCACACGCCCTTTGTCTTTTGCTTTTCGCAGGAGGTATGCCTGAAATTCGCTGTCGGCCCGCCGACATCATGGATATATCCCTTGAAGTCCGGTTCCCATACAAACTGCATGGCCTCCGCTATCATGGATTCATGGCTTCTTGTCTGTATCTGACGCCCCTGATGAAAGGTCAGCGCACAAAAGCTGCAGCCGCCAAAGCATCCCCTGTTGCTGACCAGGCTGTATCTGACCTCCTCAATGGCCGGAACGCCGCCCATTTTCTCATAGGAGGGATGGTAACTGCGCATATAAGGAAGCGCATAAATCTGGTCCATTTCCGTCTGTGAAAGCGGCTTTGCCGGCGGATTCTGAACGACAAGCATATGTTCGGAATACGGCTCTGCCAGACATCTGCCGGTAACCGGGTCGGTATTGCAGTATTGCGTATAAAAGCTTTCTGCATACTTTTTCTTATCTGCCTTCAGCTCTTCATAAGAAGGAAGAAGCACGGCATCATATACATTTTCCAAAGATTTCGATTTATATACGGTTCCGTCAATAAAAGTGATGTCTTCAACGGCAATCCCGCTTTTTAAGGCATCGGCAATTTCCACAATGCTGCGCTCTCCCATCCCATAGGAAATCAAATCCGCACCCGCATCCAGCAAAATGGAACGTTTTAACCGGTCGGACCAGTAGTCATAATGGGCAAGCCGCCTGAGACTCGCCTCAATTCCTCCTATAATAATGGGCGTCTTTTTATACGTCCGGCGAATCAGATTGCAGTAGACCACCGTGGCATAATCCGGCCTCTTACCCGTCACTCCGCCGGGGGTAAATGCATCCGCCTGTCTTCTTTTTCTGGAAACCGAATAATGGTTCACCATCGAATCCATATTGCCGCCGGTCACCAAAAATCCAAGACGCGGTTCGCCGAATTCCTGAATGCTTTTCTCATCCTTCCAGTCAGGCTGGGAAATAATGCCGACCTTGTATCCGTTTGCCTCCAGCACCCGGCTGATGATGGCATGTCCAAAGGAAGGATGGTCCACATAGGCATCTCCGATGACATACACAAAATCAGGCTGTTCGATTCCCCTGTCCTTCATTTCCTGTCTGGTAACCGGCAAAAACTGCTTTTTCATCCTAATCACTCATTCCCTTTATTTCTAAACAGTTTCTTATGCATAAGCAGCAATAAAAAACCTATTTTTCACACCATTTCCCTTCTAATACTTCATCATAGGTCTCAATGTGGTAATCCGCCAGCTTTATTTTTTCATCCCACTGATATTCCGAAAACGCATCCCGGACTGCGCATACTTCCATCCCGGCGCGCTTTCCCGCCATGATTCCCATACAAATGTCCTCAAAAACCAGACAGTTCTCAGGCTCAACGCCTACACTGCGCGCTGCCGTCAGATACACATCCGGCTCCGGCTTTCCATGGCAGACCTCGTTGTCCGTGATTATGGCATCAAAGCAGTCCTGCAGCCCGTGCGCCTTTAACACAGCGTCGACCAGCGTTCTTGAATTGCTGGTGGCAATTGCCAGTCTCAGCCCGTCTTCCTTCGCCTTTTTTACAAACTGCTCCACACCCGATTTTAAAGGCACCTTTGTTACATACATCTCAAATGCCATCCGGTTCCACTCCTCCTGAATCTGCTCAATGGAATCTTCAATCAGAAACCGCTTTTTAAAATACTGCGCCGTCTGCGTAAAGCTCATGCCCTCAATTGCATGATGCAAATCTTCCGGCACCCTGTGTCCATATTTTGCAAGAAAAATATCATCGATTTCAGCCCATACCCACATCGAATCGATGAGCGTACCGTCCATATCAAAAATAACTGCCTTTTTTCCCGTTAACATACTATCCTCTTCCTTATCCTATTTCCCGGTTTTCATTCCTTTTTTCACCAGCTTTTATCATAATTCTTTTTATCTGATTCTAATTAATTGCTTTCAACAGCTCCAGCTCCGCCGCCGAAAGAGGGCGGTACTGTCCGGCCGGAAGATTTTCGTCCAGCCAAAGGCCGCCCATGCGAATCCGCTTCAAATACAGAACTTCATTGCCGCACGATTCGAACATACGTTTTATCTGGTGAAACCGCCCTTCTGTGAGCGTAACATACGCTTCGTTTTCCTCTTTTAAAATTTCAAGCTCTGCCGGACGGGTGGGCTTTTCATCCCCGATATCAATGCCGGCTGAGAACCGCTCCTTCTCCTCTTCATTCAAGGGATTCTTCAAACGGACAAAATACTGTTTTTCGACATGATTTTTAGGAGAAAGCAGCCGGTGTGCGAGCTCTCCGTCGTTTGTCAGAAGCAGCAGCCCTTCCGTATCCCTGTCAAGCCTTCCAACCAAAAAAAGCTCTTTTTTTCGATGACAGTCCGCTTCATCGATATAATCCAGGACTGTTTTGTGAACAGCATCCTTCGTTGCACTCACACAGCCGGCCGGCTTATGAAACATAAAATACTCATTTTTTACAAACAAAACTTCTTTTCCGTCCAGACATACCGCGTCCCGGCCGGGCGCAACCTTTCTCTCCGGCTGTTTTTGTGTCTGTCCGTTTACTGTCACTCTGCCTTTTTTTATGTATTGCTTTATTTCTGTGCGGCTTTGATTTCCCATTTCAGACAAATATTTATCCAGACGCATTCCGCTCATTACATCCATCTCCATCCGGCGTGATATTTATTTTTTAATATCCCGTTTGTCAATTTTCCCCAGCCAAGCGGATACCCATCTACACAGACGAGATACCACGGCATTTTTTTCTTCTCTGTGCTGCCCTGTGCATGCACCGGCTCTATATCCTGCGCTTCTATCTCTAACGTCTCGCCCTTTAAATATTTTATCACCCGCACATCCTCTTTTTTCAGGGAAATAATCTGTCTGTACTGGCTTTTCTTTAAAAACATCGCCAGCGCCTGGCTCGGCTCAAACCGGTTTTTCCTGCATTCGCCAAGAAGAAGGCCATTGCGCAGAAAATGTATCTGCTCTGGCTTTCGTATGCCGCACGGCAGATAATAAACCCGCTCCTGATGCATTGCAAAACGGTTGTCGTCCCATTCCATATCCATCATTGACAAAAACCGGGCAAATTCTTCATTTTTAACTGCAGCTGCATTTTTGAAAGCAGACGTCTTCTTAAACGGCTCTGCCCCTTCCTTCACACACTGCCCTTTTTTTCGGAGAAGCGCAAGAAAATGCCCCTCCCCCTGCATTTTATGCGGCCAGATTCTGATGCAACGGCTCAGCTGGTCTTTGTAATCAGCGCACGCAAAAGAAAGCCATTCCGGTCTTCCGTGTGAAAAACCTTCATAGCCGTTTACCGGACATACCTCCAAATCTTCAAATTCCTTTAACAAAAACAGAATTGTCTCCTCATTCTCCTCCGGCGCAAAGGTACATGTTGAATACAAAAGCATTCCGCCCGGCCGAAGCATCTGTACTGCCGCTGAGACAATTCCCCTCTGGAGCACGCTGAACTCTTCTGGTCCCTTCTTCTGCCAGCTTTTTATAATAGCCGGATCCTTTCGGAACATACCTTCTCCGGAGCAGGGCGCATCAATCAGAATTTTATCAAAATAACCGGTAAAAAAAGGGAGTAATTTTTGCGGCGTTTCATTTGTCACCATCAGATTTGGTATGCCGAACAGCTCCAGATTCTTCAAAAGTCCCTTTGCACGTGAATGGCTGATATCGTTGGCGACCAGCACCCCTTCTCCCTTTAATTTCACTCCTAGTTCTGTCGCCTTTCCGCCCGGCGCCGCACATAAATCCAGTACACGGTCACCCGGCCCAACCGGTAGAATACTGGCCGGCGTCATCGCACTGGGCTCCTGCAGATAATACAGCCCGGCGTGATAATACGGATGCTTTGCGGGAGAGACCCGGTCTCCGTCATAAAAAAATCCGTTGTGAATCCATGGAACTGGTTCCAGTGTAAAAGGGGAAATCCGCAGAAATTCCTCCACGGATAGTTTCCTCGTATTCACACGCAGTCCATACATCCGTTTTGCATGAAAGCTTTCCTCATATTGTTTGAATTCTTCCATACCAAGATGCTTTTTCATACGTTCCCTAAATGTAACTGGTAGTTCCATGCTCTCTCCTATTCCATTTCATCCCGGAGCGTGTCTGAAAATTCATTCCTGCCATCTGTACGCCCCACTCTGCGTGATATCTGTGCCATCAGATTGAACATTAATAGTTCAATCTGTATGCATTCAGGTTACATAACCCGCTATGTGCCCTTCATCTGGCACAAACCGCCCGCCGCCCTGGACGATCAGGCCCAGACCTCCTTT
>CANOFI010000163.1 GCA_947565255.1 uncultured Lachnospiraceae bacterium | reverse complement strand
CGTAACTTGGAGTGCGTGTAATAGGGAACACGGGAACCGGAGTTGAGGACCAAAGAAATGAGCGGCGGCTGTCGGAATTAATTCAGGCGCTGGGCATTGATTATAATTTAATCTGCTTTTTTGACCTGGACACCGGCATTGGCGAAGTACTCCGGAACGGCGATGGAGTCGAACAAATGTTTGGAACTATTTTTAACGGAGACATTGAACTGGAAAAAAATATGGAATTATATATCCAGAAGTTTGTATATGAGGAAGACTGGGAACTGCTTCGTGAATTTTCTTCACTGGATAACCTGAAGAAGGAACTTGAAGAAAAGAATACACATTATGTAAACTACCGAATCAACCAAAATGGGGAAATTACCTATTTTCAGGCGAAAGCCGTGCGTGCCGGCATATGGGATTCCGATCACAGCATGGTTCTCGGTTTCCGCAGTGTGGATGAGGAAATCCGCAGTGAGATGGAAAAGAAAAGCATTCTTGAGGATGCCCTTCAGCAGGCTAACAGGGCAAGTAAGGCAAAGAGCATTTTCCTTTCCAACATGTCGCACGATATCCGCACACCGATGAATGCAATCGTCGGATTTACTACTCTGGCAATTACTCACATTGAACGCAAAGAACAGGTGGAGGAATATCTGAAAAAGATTATGACATCTGGAAACCATCTGCTGAGCCTGATCAACGATGTCCTGGATATGAGCCGTATTGAAAGCGGAAAAATCCACCTGGAGGAAAAGCCCTGCCACCTGCCGGATATTCTGCATGGACTGCGTAACATTCTGCAGGCAGACATCAACGCCAAGCAGCTGGATTTGTACATCGATGCGGTGGACGTTGTAGATGAAGAAATTTACTGTGATAAGCTGCGACTGAATCAGGTCCTTTTAAATCTTCTCAGCAATTCCGTAAAATATACGACCGCAGGCGGAACCGTGAGCATGATTATTACAGAAAAGCCCAATAAAATAGCCGGTTATGCAACCTATGAATTTACCATCAAGGATACCGGCGTCGGTATGAGCAAGGAATTTGTCGAACATATATTCGAGCCATTTGAGAGGGAGGAAAACAGCACCATCAGCGGAATTCAGGGCACAGGGCTTGGAATGGCCATTACCAAAAATATTGTAGATATGATGAACGGAACCATCAATGTGGAAAGTGAGCAGGGCGTAGGAACCGAATTCCACGTATCCCTTGCGTTCCGTCTGTGTTCCGGGCCGAAAGAGCAGCTGGATATACCTGAGCTTCGGAACTGCAGGGCACTCGTGGTAGATGACGATTTTAATACCTGTGACAGTGTAAGCTATATGCTTCAGCAAATTGGAATGCGTGCAGAATGGACCCTGTCTGGAAAAGAAGCCGTGCTGCGCACCCATCAGGCATCTATGCGTGATGACCATTACAGTGTATATATTATTGACTGGCTGCTGCCGGATATGAATGGTGTTGAGGTCACCCGGAGAATCCGGAAAGAAATGGGAGAACAGGTACCGGTCATTATTTTGACAGCATACGACTGGGCTGACATTGAGGAGGAAGCCAGAGAAGCCGGAGTTACCTCATTTTGCAGCAAACCGCTGTTTTTGTCAGAGCTCCGAAACTGTTTAAGCTCTGTTATTTCCAAGGACGAAAAAAATGAAACGGCTATGCATGAACAGCCGGCCAGACTCCGTTCCGGGCGAATTCTGCTGGCGGAGGATGTGGAGTTGAATCAGGAAATTGCTGTGACAATTTTGGAAGATGCCGGATTTACGACGGACATTGCACAAAATGGACAGATTGCAGTAGAAATGCTGGAAAACTCAGAGCCCGGTTATTACCAGCTCATACTTATGGATGTACAGATGCCGGTTCTGAACGGTTATGAAGCAACAAAAAAAATCCGGCGGCTGGAGAATAAGGAGTTATCATCAATCCCAATTATTGCTATGACTGCAAATGCATTTGAGGAAGATAAGCAGGAAGCCCTGAAATCCGGAATGGACGGGCACATTGCAAAGCCGATTGATGTGACGAATTTAGTCGAGACACTGGACCGGATTATAACATAAAAAACAAATAAAGTTTGAAACCGAAAACCGCCCAGACTGTTTTCCTTTTTCGCAAATGAAAAACCAAAACAGTCTGGGCGGTTGTGGTATTAATCCTTTTTATTAATATTCACCTTCTTTATATCTCTGCCAGATTCAGAGCTTTTTTCAAAACTATCCTGGCATCCTTTAATGTTACTTTTCCATCTTTGTCCATATCCGCGGCCAGTATCTGTATGGCATCCGGTAATCCCAAATTCAAAGCCCATTTTAATGCCAGCTGTACATCATGCAAATCCCTGATGCCATCATCATTATCATCTCCTTCATTAAATAGTTTATCCCTCTGCTCATGAGCAAGGTCTTCCCAATCTATTTTATCGCAGCCGGCTGTTCCTGTCAGATAATATGATGTAAATTTATTCTCCGCAGCACCTTCTGATGTATCCCACTATGGCGCATCACCCATAAAAAACAGCTTTTCCAGACGGTGGCATCCATAAAAAACATTTCCCTCTAAACAGGTAACACTTGCTGGTATGACAAGTCTTGTGATGCGCGAATGATAAAATGCGGCAGGCTCAATTTTCTCCACACCGTCCGGTATCACAATAATTGGAAAGAATCCAGCATTCGTCAAAAGCTGCTCTCTGTATAGAAACTACACTATCTGGTATAATAATGCATTCTATATTGTCCTGGGTAAATGCCCACTGCCCAATTGATACAACCGGATAGCCGCCTAACTGTTCTGGAATACAGATTGTCACCCCTGTGACTGGTTTAACAGACTCACTAACTGCAGTATACTTTACAATTGTCGCTTTTCCATCCTCTGCACTGTACTCGTATAATCCTTCTGTCAGAGTTTCCGCTGACACTTGCAGACCTGGCAGCAGCATTAATACACATACCCCTAATGATAAAATACATTTTAACTATTTTTTCATACTCATTTCCTCCTTCGTTCATATTCCTTTCCTACTGAAATCTATAGACCTTCGGGCCTTCTCAGCAAATGTATCACCCCCGCTGTCTACAACATTCATTTCTATAAAATTTGCTATCTCTCCAATCCCTCATTTATCACATCTTTATATAACTATCCCCCACTTCTTCTGCCATTTATCAGTCAACAGAAAAATACTATCTGCTTCCAAATATTATTTCAGGCATTACATTAGTTTTTATTAACCACCTCCTGGTTTTGTAATATCATAATTCTCATTTTATTTCAACATATTTTAACCGAAAAGACATAAAACAAGCAAAATTGGTCATTTTTTCTTATTTTTGATAAAGATTTACAATAAAAGAATATCACCCAGTTAAAAAAGCCATTAATATTCTCAGGTAAGCTTTAAAATACTGGAACAACTTCAACCATTATCTCCCATATCTAAAGGCCATTTTCTTATATATAACAATATTACATTTTATCTTTTGTTTCTATAAAAAATCCTTAAACTGACCCTCTTACTTTAAAAGACGCCAAATCCTTCTGTCAAATTCGGCGTCTTTTAACATGGCACTATTATTTCTTACATCATATTATAAAATAGACTCAAATCAATTACCATATACTTCTGGTCAATCCCATAAATACACTCCACTTCCATTGACCCATACATCTTCTTCCTTCAGCCCATGGCAATCATATCTGGCACCCAAATTATCACATCCTTTCGGAACCGGGACAATACACAATCCCCGCTTCCTCCTTATCTTTCCATCCTCACTCCAAAGTTCGTCATCTCCTATATACTGTTCCAGACACACATAACCATCCTTTACCCGGCTGTATACGGTTATTGGTTCCCCTTCGTATGTATACATCCGTTTTATCGGAACAATCAGAGCATCATACTGTTCAAACGGAAACGACTTCAACACCTCATCATACATATACCTGGTCATCTGTTCCGACAATAATAAATCACTGCCTGTCTTACTAAAATTAGGTATTGGCAATTTTGTTTTATTATTCTTATAAAACTCATATATCTGTTGTGAAATTTTTACACATCCGCCTGCTTCATCTATAGTCTTATAATCCTCCTCCCCTGCAAGGACGCAAACCGCTCTTTCATATCCATATCCCTGGCTGGTCTCTGATTCTACACGTACCTGTTTCCCTTCTACAACATGCTTTGGCAGCTTCACCGCATACTTTTCACTCCCTCTCTCTTTGAATTCTGAGGAATTTATCATAGTAGTGGTATCTGTAATGTGTACTACAACCTCATTTTCTGTCTCTTCCAGTTCGGCCAGGACAATAATCGCTTCCTTTCGCGATTTCCATAGCCTTTCTCCTTCTTTCAATACCAGTACGCCGTCTTCAAAATAAGATTCACCAATATTTAACGGATTGTCTTGGAAAAATTCTTCTGTAACTGCCTGCCGGTATTCCTCATAACTTGTACAGATTTTTCCATCCGCCTCATCTTTAAAAATGTTCCAATTTGCATACAGTTCCGCAAGACTTTCTGTACTGACACTTACCCTCTGGTCTTTTATCTGTGTATCCTCATCTACAAGAAACACCATAACATAAGAATCAGCAGGCGTATCCTTTATATCTGTATATTCTTCCAGGCCATAACACAACATACCGGAGCTTTCCTTAATCCCCAGCGCTCCTCTTGTCACATCTTCCACCTGGTCTGCGTATACTTTCACTTCACTGACATACATCTGCCTTCCATCCAGCTTCTCCTGCACTAATTTTTCCACAGTTTCCGCCGCCCCGACAAGACTCTGCTGGCGCAGGGTACGTCCCCAGTATGCTGCATCTTTTGGTCTGTTTGATGAACCTTCTCCCGGAAGAAATTCCTCATACTCCTTCAGTTCAATCAGCCCTTCCTGATTCGTCGCAACTATCCCCTCATATATAACCTCTGCTTCCAGCAGCCTGTAATACGATTTCTTCTCCAGATTGAGCGCCATCCTGAGACATCTGGATGCATCCGCAAGAAGGATTTCGCCGTCATCATCCAAATCCAAGTAAAAAAGCCTGTCACCCGGCACCTTTTCCAGATTGAGTGCCATCCTCAAAAGAGCTGATGCATCCTTTAACTCGATTGAAGCATTTCCATCGGCATCTCCGAGAAGTATGGGAGTCTGCTCCTGTGGAACTTGCTCCTGCGCCTGTGCTGTCAGACCGGACAACACAAACATACTGAGTACAAACATAACTGTTACTACCATTTTTTTCATAATCATGTCACTCCTTTTTTATATTCCCAGTTTTACATTCCCAATGCCTTTTTTTGTATTAAATTGGCATCTGTCATATCTATTTTGCCATCTCGATTATAATCTGACAACAGTTTCTGTAAATTTGATACATCGCTATTTAAATTTAACGCTATTTGCAAAACAAATTTTGCATCCGACTGTGTTATGTTTCCATCATAGTTCACATCCCCATAATTAAAATTTGTTGTATTGGAAAAAGAACTACTTTTAAAATTATATACATTGCCTGTCCG
>CANOFI010000162.1 GCA_947565255.1 uncultured Lachnospiraceae bacterium | reverse complement strand
AGAGTGAACAGACTGCACAGTTTGGACCGCCTCATGTGGTTCCCAATATCCTTGCTGACCAGGAGGCTGCAGCGGCGTGGAGCGATGCCGCTACGGTGATACCATGGACGATTTATCAGGTATTTGGGGATAAGAGGGTGCTTGCAGACCAGTATGAGAGCATGAAAGGATACGTGGATTATATTACGGCGCATTGCAGTGAGAATGGTCTCTGGCAGACAGGGTTCCAATACGGAGACTGGCTGGCGCTTGACAAGGAGGAGAGTGCAGACCGCACAGGCGCGACGGACAAGTATCTGGTGGCAAATGCCTATTATGCGTATTCCGCGGATATTGTGCGGAAGGCGGCTGAGGTGCTCGGATATGATGAAGATGCGAAAGAGTATGCGGCGCTTCATCATAAGATTACAAAACTGTTTGACGAGGAGTATATCACACGCACAGGCAGGATGGTGAGCGAGACACAGACGGGATGCGTGCTGGCGCTGCATTTTAACCTGGCGCAGGAAAAGTACCGGGAGCGGATTGCCAAATCGTTAAAGACAAACATTGCAAACCACAAGAACCATCTCTCGACCGGATTTGTGGGAACCCCCTATTTATGCCATGCATTATCAGAGAACGGCATGCATGATCTGGCGGGGACTATTTTCCTGAAAGAAGATTATCCTTCGTGGCTGTATGCGGTGAAAAAGGGTGCGACTACTATCTGGGAACGCTGGAATTCCATTATGCCGGACGGCAGTTTTGACGAATCCGGCATGAACAGCCTGAATCATTATGCATATGGTTCGATTGGGGACTGGATGTATGAGAAACTGGCAGGAATCAATCCGGCAAAACCGGGATATAAGGAGATACGGATTCAGCCAGGATTTATCAAAGGAATCACGAGTGTGGACGCGTCGTTTGATTCGGTATATGGCACGATTCGCAGTGCGTGGAGCTGCCGGGAAGGAAAAATCACGGTGGATGTAACAATTCCGGCAAACACGACAGCAGAGGTATATCTGCCGGAGAAGGACGGAGCATTAAAGCTGGGTTCCGGGTCATGGCATTATGAGTACGACACGGATACCAGACTGGAGACGGACAGATTTACTATGGACACGACGCTTGGCGCATTGGTTCAGGAGCCTGTGGCGGTGGAGCTTTTTAATCAGTATGTGCCCGGAATGCTGGATGGCCCTATGATTGAGTTTGCCTACGGTATGACCATCAGTGAGCTTACGGCAGTGATGCCGCCGGAGGGCATCGGGGTATTTCAGACGGTGCTGGAAACGCTGAATAAACAGTAAAAAGTAAACAATATCAAGGAGTATGTCGCTATGAGAGAACACATTAATCAGAGAAATCCGATTCTGCCGCTTAAATATCATGTACCGGATGTAGAGGCTCATGTGATGCCGGACGGCAAATTATATATTTACGGCAGCTTTGATGAATTGGAGGACAGATTCTGTAGTGAAAAGTATCATGTGGTTTCCACGCCGGATTTGAAATACTGGACGGTTCATGATACTGCCCTGTCAGGACGTGAAATACCATGGTTCAATAATCCGGATGCGCCTAAATATCCGGGGATTGACTGGTTTCATCCAACGCCGTTTATCCTAAAGATGATTCAGGGGTACGCGGCGGAGTGGAAAGAGTCCTATGAGAAGGAACAGGAGAGTGAAAAGCCGCCGTTACTGTGGGCACCGGATTGTATTTATAAGAACGGTAAATATTATCTCTACTTTTGTATGCCGGATGACAGTGAGGGCGTGGCAGTCTCGGAGCATCCGGAAGGACCGTTTATCAATCCAATTCAGCTTCCCTGCGGTGGTATCGACCCAGCCATCTTTGTGGATGACGACGGACAGGCCTATTATTATTGGGGACAGTTATTTTCCCATGGAGTTAAGATGAATGATGATATGGTGTCCTTTGCTCCGGAAAATATTGTAGATAATCTGGTGACAGAGGAGGAACATTTCTTTCATGAGGGTTCATCCATGAGGAAAATCGGGGATACCTACTATTATGTATATGCGGACATGGAACGCGGAAAGCCGACAGCGCTGGGATATTCTACAAGTAAATCGCCTTTGGGGCCATTTACCTATCGGGGAATTATTATTGACAATGACGGATGTGACCCGGCCAGCTGGAATAACCACGGTTCTATTGAAAATGTGAACGGACAGTGGTATGTATTTTATCACCGTTGCAGCAGAGGATGTCAGCAGTACCGGAGATTGTGCATAGAGCCGATTACAATCAACCCTGATGGGAGTATCAATGAAGTGAAGATGACTTCGCAGGGGGCAGGAAATCCGTTTGCACCCGGTGAAACAATCTATGGTTATCAGGCATGCGGCGTCAGCGGGTCGATTTATATTGGTGTTGATGCGTTATATGAAGAAAAATTGATGAATATATCAGCGGGAGATACGGCAATATTCCGCTATGTACAGAGTGAGACGGCATGGAATGAGATTTTTGTCACTGCTTCCGGTAGTGGAAAGATATTGATTAATATGAATGATCAAAATGCTGGCAGTCTTAAGATTGAAGGGCAGTCTGGTACAGTCTGTACGGTATCGGGCGGGATTGGGATGCCTGCTGGGAAATATGAACTAAAGCTCATATTTGAGGCGTCTGACAATTTAGAAATCATGGAAATTGTGTTGAAGTAGTTCTTATGATGAAGCAGAAAACAGGAGGGAATAGATATGGCGAAAAAACCATTGGGAAAAGATCAGTTTGGCATTCGGAAAGTAATGCGCGGGGGTGATTATTTTGCAGATTCCATGGGGCAGTTTGCACTGAATGCAGTCAGCGGCATGGTGGGACAGCTGACATATTTTTATACAGACAAGGCGGGATTGGCGGCGGGGATGGTCGCGACCGTGTTTATGGTCACCAAAATTATTGACGCGTTCACGGATATCATTATGGGAAACATTATAGACCATACAAAGCCGGGCAAAGAGCGGTACAGACCGTGGATTCTGAAGATGGCGATACCGGCTGCCCTTATGATGCTGTTGTTGTTTACTGTTCCAAAAGGAAGTGCAGGACTGCAGGTTGCATATATGCTGATTACCAATCTGCTGATGACTTCGGTAATCTACACGGCGATTGCAATTCCTTATGCATCTTTGCAGGTCGTAAGAACAAACAGTTCCGAGGAACGCGGCAAGATGGGTGTGTACCGTGCACTGGCAGGTTATGTTCCGGGAATGGCAATCGTGCTGGCGGTGATTCCGGTTACGAACGCACTTGGCGGCACGCAGAGCGCATGGATAAAGTTTGCGGCAGTCGTTGCATTGGTCGTTGCACTCTGCCTGCTGCTCTGTTATAAAAAGAGCAGGGAAACAGCAACCGCTGATGGCATTACAGAGCAACCGCTAGAGGAAAATGGACTGGATGAGGCAATTCCGCTGTCTGATGCCATCGGAAAGCTTTTTGGAAATAAATACTGGGTGCTGGCGTTGATTATGGGGTTGATATCTAACGTTACCTACGGACTGGCTAATTCCTCCGGTACATATTATTGCAAGTGGATTTACGGGGATGACAATCTGGTGGCGATTCTTGGCGCAGTGGGAATGATTCCGACAATTCTGGGATTTGCCCTTGTCGGTCCGATGAACAAGAAGCTTGGCGTTGTAAAGACGCTGCGTGTGAGTTTCTTTCTGGGGATGATTGCCAATATCCTGCGGATACTGAATCCTACCCATTTCTGGTATAACACGATTCTTGGATGTGTCAGTTCCTTTGCAAACATACCGATGATGTGCCTGCTCGGTGTGACTACAGCAATGGCAATCGATTACAATGCATATAAGTACGGTAACAGGATGGTAGCGTGTTCACAGAGTGCGACAGGATTTGGCGGTAAGATTGGAAATGGACTTGGTGCGGCAGTGGTTGGCTGGTGTCTTGCGCTGGCGCACTATGACGCATCCATGACAGTGGCGACAGCGGCAACGAGACAGGCGATTTATGCATTTAACATTTACATTCCGTTTGTGTTGTTCCTCGTTATGTTCATCTGTGCGGTGAAGTTTGACTTGGAGGCAAAACTGCCGGAAATCAAGGAAGAACTGGGAAAACGCAGGTCGCAGAAGTAAAAATTCTAAAACGCAGGAGGAGAGAACGATGAATGAAATCAGGGAAGTCATTGCCAAAATGACATTGGAAGATAAAATAAAGCTCTGTTCGGGTGCGGGTTTCTGGGAATCAGAGAGCATGGAACAGTACGGGATTCCCTCCTTTTTCATGTCCGACGGGCCGCATGGCCTGCGGACACAAAAAGGGGAGTCGGATCATCTTGGAATCAACCAGAGTGAACAATCCACCTGTTTCCCGACAGCGTCCGCCAGTGCGGCGTCATGGAATCCCCAGCTGTTGCGCAGGATGGGAGAAGCAATCGGCGAGGAAGCGCTGCACTACGGCGTGGATGTGGTCTTAGGACCGGGCGTGTGCATGAAGCGCAATCCGCTTTGCGGGCGCAACTTTGAATATTTTAGTGAAGATCCTTATCTGGCAGGTGTGATGGGCACGAATTGGATTCGCGGCGTACAAAGTAAAGGGGTGGGAACCAGTTTAAAACATTATGCGGCGAATAATCAGGAACAGGACCGCATGATGGGGGACAGCATGGTGGATGAGCGGGCGCTGCGTGAGATTTATCTGTCCGCTTTCGAGATGGCGGTGAAGGAGAGCCAGCCGGATACCGTGATGTGTTCTTACAATAAGATAAACGGAACTTTTTCCAGTGATAATAAGAAGCTTTTGACTGATATCCTGCGGGAAGAGTGGGGCTTTCAGGGGCTGGTTGTCACAGACTGGGGTGCGATGAATGACCGCATCAAGGCGTATCAGGCGGGGTGTGACTTGGAAATGCCAAGCAGCAACGGGATGTTTGATGAGGACGCGAAGCGGGCCGTGGCGGAAGGAAAGCTGTCGGAGGCTGACATTGACGCCTGTGTGGAACGAATTATAAAGCTGGCGCGGAAGGCACGGGAAACCCGCGGCGGCATTGCAGACGGATACTCGTTTGACGTGGAGGCACACCATAACCTTGCAAAGGAAATTGCAGCGGAAAGCGCCGTATTATTAAAAAATGAAGATACGATATTGCCTTTGGAAAAAACGGCCAGAATCGCTCTGTGCGGTGCGATGGCTGAGACGGTCCGCTATCAGGGTGCAGGCTCTTCTCATATCAATCCGACAAAGCTTTCGAGTCTGCGTGCAGCCATGGAAACGGCAGGCGGAAATACTGCGTACTATCCTTCGTATGAACTGGGTGGGGAAAGGAATGCATATGAGCTGCAGCGGGCAGTTGACGGTGCGAAGGAGGCTGATGTGGCAGTCCTCGTCGTTGGACTTCCGGATTCTTATGAGTCAGAGGGGTATGACAGACAGCATATGGCGATGCCGGAAAGCCACTGCGAGCTGGTCAGTGAGATTGCAAAGGTGAATCCGAATGTTGTCGTCGTGCTGATGGGAGGAAGTCCCGTGGAAATGCCATGGCTTGCGGATGCAAAGGCAGTTCTCAATCTGT
>CANOFI010000161.1 GCA_947565255.1 uncultured Lachnospiraceae bacterium | reverse complement strand
TCCGTCACATACAACCGCAAAGCCTGACGCATTTCTGTCAATCACCTTCATGGCATCTTCCAACGTGCTTTTTTTATCAACAATAAAACGACTGATTTCATTCATATTTATATAGTCTGATTTTCTTTCCTTTTCCATTCTCTAAACAGTACAAGTGCTAACACCAGTTCCAAAAGCAGCATAGCAAACAGCCGAAGCCCCAAGCGGTACCGCATCACATGCAGCAGAAATACAGTCCCTGCCATACCCGCCGTTAGAAGCAGGATAAATCCGTTGTCCATCACGCGATCCCCGATGACCAGATTTAAAATCATGCAGTGAAATATCACCAGCAGCGCATAGGAAATGACGGTAGAAACAGCGGCAAACCCGTACCCGTATACCGGGATTCCATACAGATTTAACCCGATATTTACAGCCGCAGCGATCATGGTCCCGGCAGATATCCATGCCGTTTTTTTATGGTAAAATTCCACATTTACAAAAAGCTGATAGACAAATATCAAGTAAACGGCAAAGCAAATCCACATTACCAGATCGATCCCTTCCCAGTACTCCCGGACTGCCAGAAGCTTTATAATTTCCGGCGAGATCGCTATGACTGCGACAGCCGCCATCGTGTAACCGGTCAGATAAACCCGTGCCTGTGATCTGACAACCCGGCGTTCATTCCCGTCAAGCCGGCGAAACAACAGAGGGATCCACGCATTATTTGCGCCTTCCGTCACTACCTGGAGCACCATCCCCAGCATATAGGTGAGGGAATAAATCCCGCTGGCAGAATTGCCCGCCATGTCCCGAATCATGATGCGGTCGGAGCTTGAGAGTATCATATGCGACAGATTATGCGGAATCAGAGGAACACAAAACCGCAATGCATAGCTAATATAATCCCGATTCCACAAACATTTTCCGTCTCTGATATACCTTGTAACAAGAACCGCGGCAATCAGAACTGCCGGAATTGCTGCGCCCAGAATTCGTCCGAAAAATCGGTCCCGTGAAAAAAAAGTATTGATAAAACAGACGGACAGTCCCAGGTTTCCAAATGCCAGCGCCATACTCATCGCAGTATTCTTCCTGTATTCCATGAAAAAAATATACTCTGCGGATTTGTAGTTAATAGCGAAGGTTGCGAAGCTGTACACGATCAGAATATTGATCTCGGCGCGGCTCATCGATACCAGCGGCCCGATGACTCCATACAGCAGGTTGGCCAGCATGGTCAGACAGCCTGTCCACAGCACGGTAAAAAATAATGTGACAGAGTAAAAACGGTTTCGCTGCTCTTTAAAATCTAACGTTCCTCTGCTGGCACAGGCCGCAAAATCCAGGCTGGTTATGATAATCATCATCTGTACAAGTGTCATAAAGACACTAACCTGACCATACTCAGCCGTATTCAGCAATCTTGTAAAAACAGGAATACTGATTAAATCCATCGCCCGAATCAGAATGACGCCGATCATGGCAGGCATCCCGTTTTTCCATATTTTATTCCGGTTCAGATTTTTTAATAAGAACGTCATATTACTATCATTCCTACGATTCCTCCGGCATTGCAACCGGCAGACAATAAACATCAGTTCCGGTATCCAGATATAAAGTCAGCAGCATATCCTCGGCCTCTGCATGTTCCTCCAGCACACGCTCACAATAAAATGCAGAATACTTCCCATGCCTCTTGTCCCGGTCAGAGAACTGCTCACACTCCGTCTGGAGTGCATAGCTGTATACCTCCTCATCTGACCCGCGCTCTCCTGTACACAGATAAATGTTCTGCGCATAGGAGTCCGTGCCGTCCACAAATGCATATCCGCTTACCCGCAAAATACCGTCCGCAAGCTCCGCCTGAATATCTGCCCGCACCCCTTCCCCGTCTCTGATTTCTCCGTCGGTCCATGCAGGCGTTACGTCTCCCTCCGTAAAGCGATAAATGTTCAGCCCGTCAAGCTTCTTGACCAGTGTATATTCCGCTTCCGGGCAATAGTGTTCTCTGATATATTGGCACAGCGTCTCGATCTGCCCGGACACATGGCCGCTGTCCGCAAAATAAATCATTTTGCTGTTCGTCATTTCCCTGTAAGCATTTTTGACTCCATAATTTGCGAGAATCAATTCATCATCCGGAACCTCATAGCGGTTCATCATATACAGATTGTGATAGTACCCGGGAGTGACCACCTCCATAACTGACCACGCCGCATCATAGATCCAGTTTGTTTCATAGGCCCCGAACAGATACAGATGCTCCTCATCCGCGGAAAGCAAATCCAGCTGCTCCCTGTTTTGTTGAAACTGCTCCTTTTGCGAGACAACATTTCCGAAAGCAGCGGCATAATACGAGCTGGTCGAAAGGCCAAAATAAAACTTCAAAATAAACGCCACCGCAAGCAGCGCAGCTAAGACATACAAATGTTTTTGTTCCTTCTGTTTTTCCGTTATCGGAAACAAATAATACAGGAGCAATGCCGAGCCTGCTATCAAAACCGCCACATCTACATGGTGCTGCAGCCTGCCACGGCAGTACATATAGTAATAGGCAAAAACGCAGACTCCCGACACCAGCCCTATCCGCAATTTCCCGCCCTTCCTCCGGTATACCCCCAGACAGACCGCAAACAATAAAAATAAATAGATGCCCGTATCGTTAAAATAGTAAGACAATAAACCTTTCGACGCAGAATCCAGCTTCTGGTAAAGTGAAGCACCCTCCCCGATCGGAATCCGGGTACGGATGTCGTCCATCAATTCGGGGGTAAGGACCTGTGTATCATTGATATTTCCATATCGTTTCCACATCTCGATATCGTTAGCGGAAACCCCAAGCTTTTCATATTCCTTCCGGTGCTCTTCATACGCCGGCCATCCGTAATCATTCAGAAGCGCTCTTTTTACATTAACCTCAGAATAAACCTGCCACGCAGAATCCTGTGAGAGCTGCCAGTCATTCAATGCCCTTAACGCTCCTCCCGTGAGCCACAGGCCTGCCGTAATTACAATAAAATACATGCTCCACTTTCTCAGCTCCTTTTGCTCCATGCCTCTGTGCTCCAGCAAAAAAATCACAAACGCTGCTGCAAAAATAGCTGCAATCAGCTGATACATGCTCGTCCGTATGCACATCCCCCAGAAGATCAGCCCTATCCCGAAAAAATATTTTAATCCGAACGTCTCTTTGCTTTCGATTTGGTACAGGATAAAGAGAAAACCTGCAATAATCAATATCCCGGCTGTTTTTGTAAAGGTAATTCGGATATAACACTCATACCCGCAAAACAACAAAAACATCAGGCATGGAAGCACACACCTGGAGCCGCCGCTTTTTTTTATAATTACATAGGTTACCGCTGAAAATGACAGTACAAGCCCAATATACTGCATGATGTAATACCACGAGATGGATGGGCAAACATACATCAGTCCCTGTATTACTTTTCCAAGCAATATATTGCTGTACAGCATATGCGGGGAAAATTCTCCGGTAAATCCGCCGTACAGAATCATTGCAATATCATAGTCATCACTCTTTGGCGTCGGTTCAAATAAAAGCAGTAAAACTGCGAGCACCAGCAAATTAAATCCCAGCGCCGACAAACATGGTTTCACGCTTTTTTGTCTAAACATAACTCACCTTTTAAGCTCCATTTGCTCGTAAATGTCAAAATGCTCCAGCTGTTCCTGAATGGTAATCCGCCTTTCGTCCGGTATCTGTTTTAAAAATGCTTCTACCTGTCTGTAAAGCCCGGGCTTATACTTTTTATCCAGTGCATCTTCAATTTCAACCTGTTTTACCGTTACCGACCCAAGCTCCTGGACTGCCAGCTCTTCCATCGGTTTAAAATACAGACGATGCCTGTTCGTCAGAATTTCAACTGCCCAACGCCCGGGAGCCGCCCAGTTCGCCTGATAGGAAAACAGCGCTCCCTTCTCTGAAATGCCTGCCCCCGCATAAATACAGCCTTTTTTATGCCAGTCTAATTCACCCTTCACATAGGAGGTCAGCTCCCTGGGAAATCCTCCCAGAAAAAAAGCAAGATCACAGACATGTGTCGAATTGCAGTAAAACCACTGTTCTTTCACTTCCTGTGGGTGGGATGTTTTTCCTGCGATATGACTCCACTCCGTAAACTCAAAAGAAAAGGACGTCACACCGCCATCCTCCCTGATGATCTGTAATGCCTTCTCCGTGGAAGCATAATAGCGCCTGTTGTACGCAACATATACATGACTGCCCTTTTCCTCTGCCAACGCAGCAATTCGCTCCAGCTCCGTGCGATTGATTCCGGCCGGCTTTTCCAACAGAATATTCTTTACATTGCTTTTCAAAAGCTGCTCCGCAACCTCTGCCAGCTGCAAAACGTTTACCGCAACAATTGCAAATTCCGCTGCAGCTTCCACCGTGCCCAAATATCCGGCCACACCGCCGGCAGCCACCTTTGTTCCTGTTTCGCGCTCGAACTCCTTTGCACGTTCCTTTCCTCTGCCCACAACGGCATAGTCTGCTTCCATACCCCGAAGAACCCGGTCATATTCCTTCGCCATATTGCCTGCCCCACACAGAAGAACCTTTACGTTATCGGACATATTTCTTTCTCCATTCCCTTATTTTCAAAAAATTTTATCAACGGCTGCATAAAAATCAAGTGCTGCCTCATACTATCCTCGTATTTAGGCAAATTGCATGTGCCGGTTTCAAGAATCCTGCTTACAACCTGCTGCGTCAGCTCACTCTGATACGGGATATCAAATTCGAGCGCTTCCTCCTGCCATCCGGCTGCGGCACAGGCAAATTTCATTCGTCGGCTTCCATAATCAATGCTGCACCACATCCGGTCCCCGACAATCTCAGTCACAAAGGGCAGCCTGCTGTCCGCAAAACAGGAAATACTCCAGTTCTCACATCTGCCGCAGGTTCCTACAATACTTCCGAAAACCTCCACATATCCTTTTCTCTTGCTCTCCTCGATGCGGTCCGACAAATTCATGCTGACAATACGAAGCTTATCCTCAGCGGCAAACCACTCGACCAGGTCCAATAAATGCAGCGCGTTACAAGCCAGCCCCCAATACCCCCCCCGGGTATGCATCTCAAAGGTACTGCACAAATCTACCTGCTCTTTTAGCTTTTGAAAGGATTTCCACTCTCTTCTGGCGCAGTTCACCCATGCACGAATCCCTCTTTTTTTCAGGCATTCCCCTACATAATAAAAATCCGCCACCCGCTGGAACAGCACCTTTTCAAAAATAATAAAATCGATTTCGGAATGATCTGTCAGCTGTTCAAACACTTCTCTACGCACAGCAGAAGATGTCGCAATCACGGCAGCATCTATATGTCCCGGCAAAATTGAAACATCCTCTCCCAATACGGCATCTGTCAGCCGAAAGCTCCGGTGGTCTGACCCGATTGCCCTGAGGCATTCCACGTCAGGATCAATTCCATAAATTCTCCAATCATTCTGCCTGCTCAAAAGGGACTGCAAATGCCGCTTTCCCAGATTCCCCAGGCCAATCACTGCGATATTCTTTTTCATTGATGCTTCCTTCCTCTTTTCCCTTCCTATAACCTGATAATCTGACTTTCATTAAGGCGGAAAATCTGAAAATTCGC
>CANOFI010000160.1 GCA_947565255.1 uncultured Lachnospiraceae bacterium | reverse complement strand
CAAAATACCTTTTCAGATGAACGAATATCGCGAATACGGGACAATAACTCATCAAAATAGTTTCCACCGCCAAGATTTTTCAGGCGGTCATCATCCAGTGCAAATCCTTTTTTCATATATTCTTTCAAAACAGATGTCGCCCATATTCTAAATTGTGTTCCTCTAAAGGATTTTACCCGATAGCCAACGGAAATAATAACATCTAAATTATAAAAATCCACCTGATAAGTCTTGCCATCCGACGCAGTATAGGCAAATTTTGCCCAAACTGTTTCTTTTACCAATTCGCCTTCTTTGAAAATATTTCTTATATGTTTCCCTATCACACTTTTATCCCGCTGAAATAATTCAGCCATCTGATCAATGGAAAGCCAAACCGTATCATGGTCAAATGTTACTTCTATTTTTGTGACCCCGTCTTCGGTAGTGTACATAATTATTTTTGATTGCGGCATAATACCCTCCCTGTGTAAATATTCTTTAAAATTCTCTCTGCATTACAGACAACGACCAGATAAACCACCCGGAAGATCCACTTCCATCATTAACCCCGGCTCCATTCTCTTTACCACCAAAAAGCCGCCATGCATATTCACAATCTCCCGCGCCAGATAAAGCCCAAGCCCAAATCCTTCCTGGGAGGTAACCCGCTTTCCCCGGTAAAACCGCCGGAAAACCTGGCACTCCTCGCCCGCCTCGATCCCAATTCCGTAATCCCTCACACAAACCTTTAAGAACATCTCATCTTCCGTCACGGACACCGCAATCGCGCCTCCCTCCCGGCTGTACTTCACCGCGTTGTCGAAAATATTAAAAAGCGCCTCCCCAAGCCAGTTCCCATCATGGGCGCAGCTCGCCCGCCCGGGAAAATCAACCGACACCTCAATCTCCTTCTCCTCCGCCCGGCACTGAATCTGCCCCAACGCATTTCTGACCGTCTTTAAAATGTCCGTCTCTTCCTTCTTAATCTGAATAATATGCTGCTCCAGCCGGGATATCCGGATAAAGCTCTCCACAAGGAAATGCAGCTTGCCCGCGCTTTCCTCCGCGGCATCCGCAGACCGCCAAAGCCCCTCCTGCCCGGAATCCTCCGCAATCTCCTGCAAAAATCCGATATACGTCTCCAGGTTCGCAAGGGGCGTACGCATCTGGTGGGCAATCTCAGATATAAGCCTCTGAATCTCATCCCTGCTCCTCCTCGCCTCATCCCGGCTGCCCTGCATCATCTCCTGCACACGCACAAGGCGGTGCTCCAGCTTTCCGTAAAGAGTCTCCTGCCCCAGAGCTGCCATCCGTACCTCACGCTCATTCAAAATATCCTCCGCAAGTAAGACAGCCCTTTTAAGCTCCCTTCTCCGCCGCCTTCTCTGCAAAACATACATCGCCGCCCCGCCGCCCAAAAAACCTGCAAGAACTCCAAATATCATCTCCATACACATATCATGCTATCCTCTGTCCGCCCTTCCGTCACACATGCCAGCCTCTGCCTATCTTTCGCACACGCCACGCCAGCCTCTGTATATCCTTCACATATGCTACGCCAGCCTCCGTATATCCTTCACATATACCATGCTGTCTTTCCCCCGGTTATGTCCTTCCTCCCGCGCTTTATCTGCCGTCTATCCGGTATCCAAACCCAAACACATTTTTAATGCAGCAAGCCTCCTCACCGCCCGGTGAAATCTTCCTCCGCAGCCGGTTTATCGTGACGCTCACCGTATTGTCCACCACAAACTGCCCGTCAAGCCCCCACACATGCTCCAGTATGTTTTCCTTTGTGAGCACCTGCCCCTGATTCTCCATTAAATATTCCAACAGCCGGTACTCCTTCCCCGTCAGGGAAATCTCCTCCCCTTTTATAAACGCCCGCTTTCTGTCCGGGTACAGGACAAGCTCCCCCGCGCACACCGTCCTCTCCTCATTCTCCCCGCTCTTTCGCCTCAGCACAGCCTCGATTCTTTTCAGCAGCACTTTCATGGAAAACGGCTTGACCACATAATCATCCGCGCCGATATCAAAAGCGGCAAGCATATCCCGCTCCTCATCTCTGGCTGTCAGGAAAATGGCAGGGATTTCACAATCGGCTGACGGCTGCATCTGAGCGCCCCCCTGAAACTTCGGCCGGCATTTGCCCTGCAATTCCTGATACAGACAGATGCCGTCTCCATCCGGGAGCCCGATGTCAATCAAGAGCAAAGCCTCTCCCTTCCCCATCAAAGACAGCGCATCCTTTCTTGTACGCGCGCAGACAGTGGCATACCCCGTGTTTTTCAGGCTCATGTCCAACGCCTGATTCAAAAGCCTGTCATCCTCGATAATCCCGATTGTAAGGACATCCCTTTCAGGCTGTGCATACTTTTTCCTTTCCTTATTCGCCGCTCTTTTTCTATCCGCCAAACTTTCCTTCACCTTTTCTTTCGCAATTTCAATACAATCTGCCTTTCATCTGCCATTTTACGCAAAAGCCCTGCAATACAGGCTGCACTCTCTTTCGGCGGCAGGCCGCCCGTCGTTATAATTTTCCAAAAGATGCCGCAGGATATCCGCCTTTTCTCTCTGCTCTTCCTGATAAGCCGGACTGCCGATTCTCTGTCTCTTCTCCAAATCCTTTTTCTGATTATAATGGGTGATAAATGAGTCAAACGCGTCAATCCCTTCATAGGTCTCACAGGGATACTCCTTGCACTCATTGCAGTATTCCGGCCTGCCATGCTCCATGCTGCACTTGGCAATCTTGCAGGACTGGTTTCCCTCCCCGCCCCCGCAGCCGGGGCAATAGCCGCTTATATGCATAGAACAGAGCATGCAGTTGAGCCCGCACAGAGAAAGGGATAAATCTAATCTTGTAAAATTTTTCATATATCCTGACCCTCCAGTTCCCTGACATAACTTTTTAACGTCCGCTCATCAAAAAGCACCCACTTCACAACATCCAGTTTCCCCGGATGTTCCTGCACGAACTTCTTCACCGTCCTCACTGCAATCTTTGCCGCCCGGTCAAGAGGAAACCGGTATATCCCTGTAGAAATGGACGGGAAGGCCACGCTCCTTATCCCGTTGCCCGCCGCAAGCTCCAGGCAGGACTGATAGCACGACGCGAGCAGCTCCTCCTCCCCGGAACTTCCGCCGCTCCAGCAAGGCCCCGGCGTATGTATCACATACTCACAGGGCAGACGATATCCCTTTGTGATTTTCGCCTTTCCCGTCTTACATCCGTTCAGTGTCCTGCACTCAGAAAGCAATCCGGGGCCTGCGGCACGATGAATCGCGCCGTCCACCCCGCCTCCCCCAAGGAGGCTTGTGTTAGCGGCATTGACAATCGCCTGCACCCCGTGGTCTTCCGTAATATCGCCTTTCACTGCCGTCAGCTTTGTCTCAGTTCCCCCGCCAGGAAGAGCATTTAATCTGTGAAACGTTTCTTTCCTATTTTCCATCTCTATAATCACCTCATAAGATAAATCCAAAATCACTTCTTTGGCGCCTATCAGTCACAATACCTATTCTACCACACATCCCCCCTCCTTTCCACGCCCAAAACCCGCCGCTCCCTCTCTCCGAAACTAAAAGTTGACACCCCGGAAACCTTAGATTGGTTGTTTTTCTTCCAAACTGAGCGTAATATAATTGCTATCTGCAGGACTCCATGCGAGCCTGCACCAAATATTCACAGGAGGCAGACAGCGATGACATTCGGGCAAAAGCTGAAACGATTATTGAAAGAAAACAACATGTCCCAGGAAGACCTGGCAGAACAGTTAGGCGTATCCCGGCAGGCAGCCGGAAAATGGACAAATGACAAAGGGATGCCGGAGGTCAGCAAACTGATACAGCTCAGCAATCTGTTCGGGATATCCCTTGATTATCTTCTAAAGGAAGACTATGAAGAAAGTCAAAAAGAAAAGCAGGGTGAGAATCAGCAAGAGAATCAGAATCAAACCCACAGAAACCCCGCGCCAGCGGACAGCGGCTATTATGTAAGCCAGGAAATGCTTAACGGATATGCGGCATACAGCAGGCAAAAAACGCTGCGAATCACAGGAGGCATCTGCCTTTTTATATTGTCCGGCCTCTTTGAAGGTCCAGGATGCCATAACTTCCTATTATCACTGCTGTACTGGATGACAGTGACCGCCGGCATCAGCCTTATCATCTGGCATTTCTCCATTCCCAGGCAGTATGAGGAAATCAGAACTGAACATCTTGTATTAGACGGCCTTGTATTTGAGGAATTTAAGAAAAAAAGAGAGACATGCCGAAAACATTATGCGGTCATGATGATTGCAGGCGCGGCAATCCTGCTGGCAGGCTCCGAGGCAGAGTATTTTTTTCTGGCTCATTTTGAAAATAATATCTGCAATATCTTTCTCACCCTGTCTGATGCGGCATGGCTGTCTCTCATTGTCTGGTCGGGGATGTCTATGTATGCGGACAGCCTGATCGTCCGAAATGCATCCCGGACCCCCGGACGAACGCCCCTTCGCAGATACCGCTGGATCTACGCGGCGCTCCCCGTCACCGCCGGTGCAGTCATAGTCGGAATCGCAACGAACATATGGAGTCCTTACGCACCCATACTCATTCTGTTCTGCTGCTTATTGGCTGCTGCATGCAGACTGTTAATTGAAAGAAAGGAATAACCATGAACAAAGCATTTTTTAAAAACACCGCATTTTTCCTGCTGACATTCTTCTCCTGCATTCTTCTATGTGCAGGATGCGCTGCCCAAAGAGACGCAGGGCAGGATGCAGAATATACATTAGAAGAGCTGGATAACCTGGCCCGGCTTGAGATTTATCTGCCCGGGGAGAGCAACCCGGCAAAAACTATAAAGGATAAAGAAATATTGTATCAGTTTAATCACTGTTCTTCCTCCTGTGATTCAGACCCGGACTCTGATTCTGAGGAACACCAGAGAGAATTAGAAAAAGCCGCGTCCGGCGCAGCAGAAAAATACCATATTGTCTCCTACAAATACCCCGTTTCCCGTTTTCACCGAAAGAAACCGGAAAAAAATATGACGGTTACATTGTACGAGGATGCTCTCAATGGTATAAATATTGTAAAAACAGAAGTTGCGGAAGAAAGCATAAAAGGCGCGGACATTCCCGGGGAATATCTGACATTTTATTCCGAAATCCCGGAAGAGGAAAAAGCGTTTTACCAATCACTGGCAGAAGAATAAAAGTTAGCTTTCCGGATACTCCTTATCCTTCCAGTACCACCACTTTAATTTTTCCGGCTCCCGCTCCTCATGTTCCGCGAAATACACCGCGCAGCGGTACACATACAGCGCGCACCGATCCTCCTGAAATCCTTTTTTCAGGCAGTCCAGATAATACAGCTCCTCCGGGTCTCTCCCTTTAAGGTCCGCAATGCACTGAATCCCGATATTATGCATGTACTGCGCCATCTTCGCGCCAATGCCCGGTATCTCCTTCAGGTCGCTGACCGGGCCTTCGCCGGAAAGTGCCTTCTTTTCAGCCTTTAACTTACCTTCACTTATCTTTTTCTGCATGATAATTCCTCCCCATCGCGGATTGTGCAGCCTCACTGTCTAAAAAACCGGAATTGAACAAAATCGCTGCGCGATGGCCTGCCAAGGCTGTGGCATAGCAATTTT
>CANOFI010000159.1 GCA_947565255.1 uncultured Lachnospiraceae bacterium | reverse complement strand
GATTAAAGCAATCCAGAAGAAATATAAGGATAAAAAAGATCAGGAATCTATGATGAAGCAAAATGAAGAAATTCAGGCAGTTTATCAGAAATATGGCGTTTCCGCAACTGGCGGATGCCTTCAGATGTTAATCCAGCTGCCAATTATGTTTGCCCTGTATCAGGTAATTATGAGGATTCCGGCTTATGTTTCTTCTTTGTTTACAAAGTATGAAACCGTTGTAACGGCGCTGGAGGGAAATAAAGCGGCACAGGAATTTTTCACAAAAACGGCATCGAAGGCTGCCAATATGAAAATTAATTTTGATAAAATTGATTTTGACAAAGCCGGCGATATCAAAGATTTGATTGATGCCATGTGTAAATTTGGATCGAGTCAGCTGGAGAAGCTGGGCAGTTTTTTTGATACGGGAAATATAACAAAAAGTATTAATGATATTGTAGATGTCAACGGATTTATTTTTAAGGATTTTAGCTTGACAGATTCGCCGTCTGCCATTATTTCGAATGCGACAAGCGGAGACAGCATAAAGATTGGGTTACTTATTTTAGCGCTTTTAATCCCAATTTTAGCAGGTGCACTGCAATATCTGAATACCAAGCTGATTCCGCAGAATACGGCAGCAAGTGATGAAGGAACCATGGCGTCTTCTTTAAAAACCATGAATCTTGTCATGCCGATTATGTCTGTTGTATTTTGTTTTACATTTGGAACCGGTATTGGTCTTTACTGGGTCATGGGTTCTGTGGTAAGATGTATTCAGCAGGTGATTATTAATAAGCATCTGAATCGTATGGATGTGGATGACCTGATTAAGAAAAATATGGAAAAGGTGAATAAAAAGCGTGAGAAAATGGGACTTCCTCCGCAGAAAATATCAAATACCGCAAAACAGAATACAAGAAATATTTCAACTGTGAATGATGAAGAAAGAAAGAAAAAAGCAAAGGAAGGTATAAAAGCTTCCACAGATTATTATAAAAATGCTTCTGCAAAGCAGGGAAGCTTAAAAGCGAAAGCGAACATGGTAAAGCAATATAATGAGAAAAAAAAGAAGTAGGAGTTTGAGGAGGAACGGATTATGGATTTTATGGAATTTAGTGATAAAACAGTAGAAGATGCATTGACAAAGGCCTCTGTAGAATTGGGAATCACGACAGATAAAATGGAATATGAAATTGTAGAAAAGGGAAGCTCCGGTTTTTTGGGAATTGGAAGCAGACCTGCCGTGATTCGTGCAAGAATGAAAAATACAATAAAAGATGTTGTCATTCAATTTTTGAATAATGTATTTCGGACAATGGACCTTGATGTTGAAATTATAATGAATTTTGACGAAGAAAAGGGAAATATGGATATTGAGTTAAAAGGAAGCAATATGGGAATTTTAATTGGAAAAAGAGGACAAACATTAGATTCCCTGCAATATCTTATCAGTCTGGTTGCAAACAAAGAAAGCGAAGAGCGCATTCATGTGAAGCTGGATACAGAGAATTACAGACAGAGAAGAAAGGAAACACTGGAAAATTTAGCGCGCAACATTTCGTTTAAAGTCCGTAAAATTAGAAAGCCTGTTTTTCTTGAACCTATGAATCCATATGAGAGAAGAATCATTCATTCTGCTCTGCAGAATGACCGGTATGTGGAAACGCATAGCGAAGGGGAAGAACCATACAGGAAAGTAGTTGTTACCTTGAAAAAAAAATAATTGATTTGCCTGAGCTTTGTTTTGGCAGGCTGCAGCGGCAGTAATCCGGATAGATGGATTTCTGCCGTTTTTAGCAGGCAGAAGGGGTTTATATGAGAAATGATACAATTGCAGCAATTGCCACCGGAATGGGAAATGCAGGGATTGGAATTGTCAGAATCAGCGGAGAAGATGCATTCCGAATTGCAGACTGTATTTTTATTGGAAAAAATAAAAAAAAATTAGCTGATGCAAAAAGCCATACTATTCATTATGGAAAAATTGCAGATAAAGGCGATATAATAGATGAAGTGTTAGTGATGGTTATGAAGGCTCCACACAGTTATACGACAGAAAATACTGTTGAAATTAATTGTCATGGAGGAACGCTTGTGACAAGAATTATCTTGGATACTGTCATAAAATATGGTGCCAGGCCTGCACAGCCCGGTGAATTTACGAAGCGTGCATTTTTAAATGGGAGAATGGATTTGTCCCAGGCAGAGGCTGTGATTGATGTGATTAATGCACAGAATCGCTTTGCACTAAAAAGCTCTGTGAGCCAGTTAAAGGGCTCTGTAAAAGAAAAAATTATTGAGATGAGAGAGCGTATCTTATATGAAATTGCATTTATTGAATCAGCGCTGGACGACCCGGAGCATATTTCCCTGGATGGATATGCAAATAGAATAGAAGTAATTTTGGATGATATGCTGAAGGAAATAGACGATTTGTTAAAGTATGCAGAGACTGGAAAGTTATTAAAGGAAGGTATCCATACGGTAATTGTCGGAAAGCCGAATGCCGGAAAATCGTCTCTTATGAATGTGCTTGCAGGGGAGGAAAAAGCGATTGTGACAGAGGTTGCAGGCACGACAAGAGATGTTTTGGAAGAACAGATTTTAATTGGAGGAATCCAGTTAAATATTATTGATACGGCAGGAATTCGAAGTACGGATGATGTAGTGGAAAAAATTGGTGTGGAACGTGCGAAAAAGTATGTAAAGGAAGCAGATTTGATTCTTTATGTAATTGATACTTCCGTTGAACTGGATGAGAATGATTCAGAAATTATAGAAATGATTCGGGATAAAAAAGGAATTGTCCTGTTGAATAAATCGGATTTGGATACAAAAACTTCAGTTAGCGATATAAAACAGAAGTTAGATAAGCCTTTTATTATGTTTTCTACAAAGGATAAGGAAAAGGAGCAGGTGGGAATTTTAGAATTAGAAGCGTGTATAAAAAAATTATTTTTTTATGGGGATATTTCCTTTAATAATGAAGTGTATTTGACAAATGCGAGACAGAAGAGTGAAATGATAAATTGCAGGGAGGCGCTTTTGCTTGTGAAAAAAAGTATGGAAGAAGAAATGCCAGAAGATTTTTATACCATAGATTTGATGAATGCATATGAGTTTTTGGGAAATGTAATTGGCGAAGCAATGGATGATGATTTGGCAGATGAAATTTTCCAGAAGTTTTGTATGGGAAAATAAAATGATCAGGCGATGTCGAAAGTCTGAATAAAAGCGACAATTTTAGATAAAGCATAAAAAACGTTTTATATTTGTTGTGATTTTGTATGTTTTTCATAAAATCTGATTAAAAAATCAGGTAATTGCGGAAGTTTTATCCGGGGTGACGAGTTTAGACAATATATACTAAAATTCCGCTCCAAAGTGTTTTGAAGTCGCTACATTTTTGTTTATATTGTCTAAACTCTGATAGTGAAATAAGAGTTTCGCAAATGTTTATCATAAAAATTATAAAAAGGAGAAGAACATATGGACAGGCAGAATACTATGCAAATAACCTGTGATGTAGTTGTGGTGGGTGCCGGACATGCAGGATGCGAAGCAGCCCTGGCAGCGGCAAGACTTGGTTTAAAGACAATCATGTTTACCGTCAGTGTGGATAGTATTGCCTTAATGCCGTGTAATCCAAATATCGGAGGAACTTCAAAAGGACATTTGGTCCGCGAAATCGATGCTCTTGGCGGTGAAATGGGGAAAAATATTGATAAGACATTTATACAGTCAAAAATGTTAAATCGTTCAAAAGGGCCTGCAGTGCATTCTCTTCGTGCCCAGGCGGATAAGGCGGAATATAGCCGAAGTATGCGAAAAGTTTTGGAAAATACAGAACATTTGAATATAAAGCAGGCAGAGGTTACAGAGCTGCTTGCAGAAGAGGGGAAAATATGCGGGGTAAAGACGTATTCGGGAGCTATTTACCATTGTAAGGCAGTTGTTTTGTGTACGGGAACGTATTTAAAAGCAAAATGTATTTATGGAGATGTGCAGAATCATACTGGTCCGAATGGTCTTCAGGCAGCAAATTATCTGACGGATTCTTTAAAAAGTCTTGGAATTGAAATGCAGCGTTTTAAAACAGGAACGCCGGCAAGAATTGACAGAAGAAGCATTGATTTTGGTAAAATGGAGGAACAATTTGGAGATGAGCGGATTGTGCCGTTTTCATTTACAACAAATCCGGAGGATGTACAGATTGACCAGACATCATGCTGGCTTACCTATACAAATGAGAAAACACATCAGGTTATAAGAGATAATCTTGACCGTTCTCCCCTTTATTCGGGTGTAATTGAAGGTACAGGCCCAAGATATTGTCCCTCTATTGAAGATAAGGTTGTAAAGTTTGCAGATAAAAACCGTCATCAGGTGTTTATTGAGCCGGAGGGATTGCATACGAATGAAATGTATATTGCAGGTATGTCCAGTTCTCTTCCTGAGGATGTGCAGTATGCGATGTACCGTTCTGTTCCCGGGCTGGAGCATGCAGAAATTGTCCGGAATGCTTATGCGATTGAATATGACTGTATTAATCCGAGGCAGTTAAATCCTACACTGGAATTTAAAAAGATAAAAGGACTGTTCAGCGGCGGACAGTTTAATGGAAGTTCTGGTTATGAGGAAGCAGCAGGTCAGGGATTGATTGCCGGAATTAATGCGGCTTTGCAGATATTGGGCAGGGAGATGATTCTTTTAGACCGTTCACAGTCTTATATTGGTGTATTGATTGATGATTTGGTAACAAAAGAGAACAGAGAGCCTTATCGAATGATGACTTCAAGAGCAGAATATCGTTTGCTTCTCCGACAGGATAATGCGGATCTTCGTCTGACTAAAATAGGACATGAAGTAGGTCTGATTTCAGATGAACGATATAAAAAGCTACTGGAGAAAGAGAGGCTGATTGAAGAGGAAACGAAACGTGTGAAAAAAGCAAATGTGGGTACCTCGAATCTGGTCCAGGAGCTTTTAAAACAATATGGAAGTACATCCTTAAATTCAGGTACGACAATTGCAGAGTTAATCCGCAGGCCGGAGCTGACCTATCAGTGTCTGTCGGTTATTGATAAAGACCGGCCGGATTTACCGGAAGATGTGCAGGAGCAGGTGAATATTAATATAAAGTATGAGGGTTATATTAATCGCCAGCTAAAGCAGGTAGAACAGTTTAAGAAGCTGGAAAATAAAAAATTAAAGGCGGATTTTGATTATGAGCAGGTTTCAGGACTTCGTAAGGAAGCACGGCAGAAGTTAAATTTATATAAACCTCTTTCAATCGGTCAGGCATCCAGAATTTCAGGAGTTTCGCCGGCAGATATTTCTGTATTGCTTGTTTATCTTGGGATGAAATAGAATGGGAAAATGAAACGATGAAAATTTTATCTGGAAATTTAAAATCTGATTAATGTTGATTGTTGAACCAGAGTGTGCCTGAAAATTCATTCACGCCAACCACAGTGTCATAAGGAATCCGCCAAGCAATGCCTTGGTACCTCTTATGACCAATATTCCCAAATTTGCGTGATATTTGCTCCGAATTCAGTCAACATAGCCCACTAGGATCTTTCCCAGCGAAGCGAGGGTATGCCTCCTGAATTCATGCAGATTGAACTACTAATGTTCAAT
>CANOFI010000158.1 GCA_947565255.1 uncultured Lachnospiraceae bacterium | reverse complement strand
ATTATTGACAGATTGTGCCAATAATCTTATATTAGTAAAAAAATTTGATATGGTTCAGCATATTTAAAACGCGGTTTTCGTCGTTATCGTCATCATCAGAGCAGGCGCTTAACTGGTTGTTTTCCTCCTGAATAATGGATAGTGCATTTCGAAGCTCAAACATTTTAATGAAAATGGTGAATGTTTTTTGCTCGGAATTATCCATGTAAGGGAGCGCGGCTTTCAGCATCTGCAGAGAATGGGAAAATGTAAGGGAATCAAAATCGGTTAAAGATGGCATGGATGTTGTTCCTCCTGTTTTCTGATAAAATAAACATTATAGTTGCTATATTGTATGCGCAGGCAGATAAATTATGACAAAAGGGTTAAGCACCCAAATTTATTTCTTTAATAAGATAAAGAAAAGGGTTTGGAGGCTTGAGATGAAGAATCAGGAAAGAATGAAGCTTGTTGTCGATGGAAATGCTGTATATGAGGTGGATGAGGTTTGTATGCAGCAGGGACTGAATCAGGAAAAAGAAAAAAACAGGAAGAACAATAAGGAACAATGGGAGGAGAACAGAGTGGACAGATTCGGTTAAACTCCGTAATGGTTTTGTGAAAAGAAAAAGAGGTACTGTAAAACAGTACCCCTTCGCACATAAAGATAGAACTTTTACTGTTTGAACGAAAGATGGTTAGAAGCAGCCATTTCCGTTGCCGCAGCAGCACAGTAACAGGATTAACAGAAGGCAGTTGTTGTTTTCGCCGCCGAAAATACCTGAACCGCATCCGCCGTTTCCGTTACCGCAGCAGCACAGTAAGATGATGATCCAAAGAATGGAGTTGCTGCCTCCTTCACATCCACATCCGCAGTTGGTTGCTGTAAGATCGCTCATAAATGTTACCTCCAATTTTTTTTTACACTGTATCATATGTGGGTGGGCTTGATTAAGTTTCCATATCTTTGAAAAAAACTTGAAAATATACTATAAAGTGTGGTATGATGTATAGTAAGCAAAAATATCAAGAGGAAAGCATTGGTATATCGTAAATCTGGACAGGTACAAAAAAGCCAGATGGACGATGGAGCCGTTGGGAAAGGTGGTTTTTCATGGTAAATATATTAGGGAGTATAGCACAGTACACAGTTATTATGATTATTCTGGCAGCCTTGGCTGTGGCGGGAATATTTGTTGGAAAAGCGCTCCGGCAGAAAAAAGACTTAAAAAACAGTAAGACAGAAGAGTAGTTTTGGAGGCAGATGTTGTGAAGAAATATGGAGTGAATGAACTTAGAAAAATGTTTTTGGAGTTTTTTGAGAGCAAGGATCATTTGAAAATGAAGAGCTTTTCATTGGTTCCGCACAATGACAACAGCCTGTTGCTCATTAATTCGGGAATGGCTCCGTTAAAGCCTTATTTTACCGGTCAGGAAATTCCGCCTAGAACGCGCGTGACAACCTGTCAGAAGTGTATCCGTACAGGGGATATCGAGAATGTAGGGAAGACGGCGAGACATGGTACATTTTTTGAAATGCTCGGTAACTTTTCGTTTGGGGATTATTTTAAGCGTGAAGCAATTGCATGGTCCTGGGAATTTCTGACAAAGACAATCGGACTGGAGGAAAGCCGTCTGTATCCGTCTGTGTATATTGAGGACGAAGAGGCGTATGAGATTTGGAATAAAGAGATTGGAATTGCGCCGGAACGGATTTTTAAGTTCGGGAAAGAGGATAATTTCTGGGAGCATGGGGCAGGCCCCTGCGGTCCCTGTTCGGAAATTTATTATGACAGGGGTGAAAAATACGGCTGCGGGAAACCGGACTGCGGGGTAGGCTGTGACTGTGACCGCTATATGGAAGTCTGGAACAATGTGTTTACGCAGTTTGAGAACGACGGGAACGGGCATTATGAAGAACTTGTGCAGAAAAACATTGATACGGGAATGGGTCTGGAACGACTGGCAGTAGCCGTGCAGGATGTTGACTCTATTTTTGATGTGGATACGATTTGCGCGCTGCGCAATAAGGTGTGTGAATTTGCCAATACAGAGTATAGGACAGACGAAAAGAAAGATATTTCTATTCGTCTGATTACAGACCATATTCGCTCCGCAACTTTTATGATATCGGATGGAATTATGCCCTCCAATGAAGGAAGAGGGTATGTGCTGCGCCGGCTGATTCGGCGTGCGGCGCGTCACGGCCGGCTGCTCGGTGTGGAGGGAAGATTCCTGGCCAGACTGAGTGAGACGGTGATTGAAGAGTCTAAGGATGGGTATCCGGAGTTAGATGAGAAAAAGGATATGATTTTTGCGGTTCTCACAGAGGAAGAGAACAAATTTGACAAGACGATAGACCAGGGACTTCTGATTCTTGGAGAGATGCAGGAGGATATGAAGAAAAATGGCGTCAGACAGTTGTCTGGAGCATGTGCATTTAAATTGTATGACACGTATGGTTTTCCTTTGGATCTGACATCCGAGATTTTGGAGGAAAAAGGGTTTGTCATCGACGAGGCAGGGTTTAAAAAGGCGATGGACGAACAGAGGGAAAAAGCAAGAAAGGCACGTAAGGTAACGAATTACATGGGTGCGGATACCACCGTGTATGAAGGACTTGACCTTTCGCTTACCTCACAGTTTGTGGGATATGAAACGCTGCATGCCGATTCAGAGGTGATTGCGCTGACCACACAGTCCGAGATTGTACAGGCGTTAGCGGAAGGCGATAAAGGAACACTGATTGTAAAAGAGACTCCGTTTTATGCGACCAGCGGCGGCCAGATGGCTGATACCGGAACCATTACGGCTGCAGACGGTGTATTTGAAGTAAGTGATACGATAAAGTTGCCGGGCAGCAAGATTGGACATGTCGGAACTGTTGTGAAGGGCATGTTAAAAGTGGGAGATTCGGTATCGCTGCAGGTAGACAGAGAAAAGCGCCGGGCAACCGGAAAGAACCACAGTGCAACACATTTGCTGCAAAAGGCATTGAGACAGGTGCTGGGTAATCATGTGGAACAGCAGGGCTCTGATGTGAATGCGGACAGACTGCGTTTTGACTTTTCCCATTTTTCAGCAATGACTCAGGATGAGCTGAAACAGGTGGAGGATATTGTCAATGAGCAGATACAAAAATCACTTCCGGTTGTGACAGAGGTGATGGATATTGAGGATGCAAAGAAGACAGGCGCCATGGCTTTATTCGGCGAAAAGTACGGGGATAAAGTCCGCGTGGTGAAAATGGGAGATTTTTCAATTGAATTGTGCGGTGGGACGCATGTGGACAATACGGGTGTAATTACGGCTTTTAAAATTTTGTCGGAGTCGGGTGTAGCGGCCGGGGTAAGAAGAATTGAGGCGCTGACCTCAGAGCATGTTTTTTCTTATTATAAGGATGTGGAAGCAAAGCTGAATGAAGCGGCAAAAGCATTGAAGAGCACGCCGGCAGCGCTGATAGAGAAAATTGTGAGCATGACGTCCGAGTTAAAACGGTTGTCTGCTGAAAACGAAGCATTCAAGAGCAGAGCGGCGAAAGAGGCCATGGGAGATGTTCTTGATAAGGTTCAGAAAGTAAACGGGCAGCAGTTTCTCGCTGTTGAGGTGCCGGATGTGGATATGAACGGTCTGCGTGATTTAGGCGACCAGCTTAGGGAAAAGCTTGGAGAAGGTGTGATTGTACTTGCTTCGGCCAAGGCAGAAAAGGTTTCCCTCATGGTTATGGCTACGCAGAACGCTCAAAAAGCAGGCGCCCATGCAGGCAATCTGATTAAGGCGATTGCAGGCTGTGTCGGCGGCGGCGGTGGCGGACGGCCGAATATGGCGCAGGCTGGCGGAAAGAATCCTGAGGGAATCAGCCAGGCGCTGCAAAAAGCAAAAGAAATTTTACGGGAACAAATACAATAAACCTATATGGGAAAAAACGATTTAGGGAGGACAGCACATGAACTCAAATGAAGCAGTAAAAGAGGGCACAATGGAACAGGAAACCGTTGCAGAATCACCGATTCGAACGAAGAAGGACGCACTGGATTCCATGAGTGGTGTTGGCAGCTACGGTGTAGCGGGAAAGAAGAGGGGCTTTCCATGGAAAGCGGTAATCATCGTGTTAGTCAGTATAGTTGTGCTCGGCGCAGCAGCATTTGTTGCATATGAAATGCTGAAAAGCAAATATACAGATGCGATTGATGAGCAAATTGCACTTGTCAATGGCAGAAACAGCAATTTGTCTGCCTGTCTGGACGGTTCCTGCGGAGGGATGAAGCGTGATTTTGTCCTGGAATACGGCAAGCTTTTGAACGAAGTGGATGGAAAGGACAATAAGTGGGAGAGCAATATGGAAAGTGTCTATGCTGCGCAGTATGAGAACCTGGAAAATTCATTTGGGTCCAATTTTGAAGTAAAGTATGAGATACAGAAAGAAAAGCAACTGACACCGGATGAAATTAAAAGTTATTTTGAGGATATCGGAGATTATCTCAGTATAAACATTCAGGAAACAGGTGATAATGAAGATTTAAAGGAAACATATAAAGAAAAGCTGACAAACTTTTATTACGACTGGCGGGAAAAGTTCCGTCAGGCTGAAGTAACAGACGGGTATTCGGCAATTGTGAAGTTTACATATAGCAGCCAGGGCAAGACCAATGACGTGACAAGAAGAATGGTCATTGTCCAGATTGACGGGGAATGGATTGTCCGTGTAGGCGGTCTTATCACGATTGATTCCGGCAAGATTTTTGAGAATATGACATACTAGCAAGTATAGTATCCGGCTGATTAAAAGGAGCATCTGCGGCAGTACCGCGGATGCTGCTTTGTCGTTAATAAAAGTAATGTGGACCGGGAATGAAAATGAACCAGCACGGGGTGTCTGAAAGGAAGAGGATGACATGGATATGGAAGAAAAAAAAGAAGATTTGCAGCAAAAATCCAGTAAAAAAGGACACGGAAAGAGGTATAAAAGGGTGCTGGGCGCGCTGCTTCTTGCGGCTGGGATTTTGATAATGGTTTCAGCAATTGTAGTTCCTGTCATAAACAGAAAAAATAATGATAAAGATATAGAGGATATACGTAACGGAAAATATGCGGGCGAGGTGACAGCAGCGGCAGTAAGCGAAGAGGCGGCGGCTGTTACTGGCCAGGCCGTAAGCCCGATGGCAGTGCAGCCCGATGAGCGTGATGTAAAAATGCAGCAGATTCTGGCAGATAATACCAGAATCGGAATTGTGGAAATTGAAAAAATTAATGTATTATACGCGGTTGTGGAGGGGACGGAGGATGAACAGATTAACCGGGCAGTCGGACATCTGAAAGAGTCGGCGGGCATCGGCCAGCAGGGAAACTGTGTGATTGCAGGGCACCGGGGGGGATATTACGGAACCTTTTTTGAACGGCTTCCGGAGCTGGAAAACGGGGATGTCATTAAGATGACCGATGTAAACGGTACGGAGTATTGTTATGCGGTGTACGATAAAAAGGAGGTACATCCGGCGGACTGGTCTGTTGTCCGCGATTTGTCGGACCTGCATACACTGACGCTTATTACATGTGAGGATGATACACGAAAACGGATTGTCGTTCATGCGGCAATGTTCTGGCCGTAGCCGTCTGGAGGGAGGGGTATTTGCAACAACAGAGGAAAAGCTTAACCTTATAGTTCTGCCT
>CANOFI010000157.1 GCA_947565255.1 uncultured Lachnospiraceae bacterium | reverse complement strand
CATTGTACTCGGCCGCTATAAAATTGGAGTTGTTATAAATATCCGTCAATGCAGACGGATATTCTGAAACACCTTTTGGCAGCACATGGATTGTTCCTAACAGGTATATTGTATTTCCGCTGCCCGTGTCTGTTACTTTCCAAAGGGGCGGGTCGATTTCTGTCGTATCTATGAAATCATTGATATCCGCTGTCTCGCCATATGGGTTTTCTGCGTTATCATGAGAATTATCCTTTTCTTTGCTGTCTTTAGTTTTTTCTCCTGACTGTGCAGATTTTGATGTTTCACTTTCTTTTTTGTTTCCGCAGGAAACAAACGATATGGACAATATTGCTGCCAAAACTGCGATTGCTATCCGGTTTTTCTTCATTTTTATGACTCCTTTCTATTTTAACATTTTGATTTTCCGGCTAAACAATTTGAATGATTTCAAAATGTTAAGTTTTTACATGCTCGCTACAACTTTCCGCTTTAATGCCCTTCTCCTTTCAATTTCTCTTTCGGCTTCCTTGCCAGAATTATTGTAATATGCAACTTTTTCCGCTACTGTATAATTACCAGAATGATTATATCTTAACACATATAATTTATACTTTCTATTTGACAATTTACTCACCCTCCCATCAAACCAGAATTTTATATAGTTAAAAGCACTATTACATTTTAATAATACTATATATCAAATTACATTTCCACACTTTTAGTGTAAAATCCTATTTCATTCTATTTTTTTAATAACAAGCCGACATATTATATTACTCCAGCGATTACAAATCAAAAAGGATAAAAAAGACAAATCTGGTTATACTACTACTCCTGGAACGTGATATCTAAAATAAAAACCGGTAAATTTATAAATACGATATCACAAGTAACCATAACCGGTGGGGAAAGGAGCAGCACAGTGACAAATACAGAGGAAGATAAACAAAAAAAAGAAGCCCAGCAGATTATGGACCAGCGGATTGAAGAAAGCGGACAGGTACTGTTAGATGACGGAAAGGATGGGCACAAAATTCATTTGCTGACCATTATCGGGGAAATTGAGGGACATGAAAACCTGCCCTCCAACAGCAAAACCACAAAATATGAGACCGTTCTTCCGCAGCTGGCTGCCATTGAGGATAATAAGGATGTGGATGGCGTGCTGGTACTCATCAATACGGTAGGGGGAGATGTCGAGAGCGGTCTTGCCATCGCCGAAATGATTGCATCCCTGGGCAAACCGACCGTATCGCTGGTATTGGGCGGAAGCCACTCCATCGGGGTACCGCTGGCGGTTTCCACGGATTATTCTTTTATTGTTCCGACGGGAACCATGATGATTCATCCCGTGCGCATCAACGGCATGGTCATAGGCGTCAACCAGACCTATAAAATGATGGAGCGCACCCAGGACCGCATCGTCAATTTTATTGAAGGCCATTCGAGGATTCAGGAAAAAAGAATATTAGAGCTGATGCTGGATACCTCGCAGCTGGTAAAAGACGTGGGAACGATTCTCTGCGGGGAAGAAGCGGTTCGTGAGGGCCTTATCAATGAGGTCGGCGGAATCTGCGATGCAATGAATAAACTCCATGAAATGATAAGTGAAAAACAATCCTGATTATGGATTTTTATGCCGGGGCTGTCGCAATTGCGGCAACCCCTTTGATTCCTGCGGATATGAATTTTCAGACACACCCTAATCCCAGGACAGCTCCCGGCTCTCCGTCGTGCGCTGTCTGAGCATCAGGTTGCGGATTCCTTCTTCTGCAGATGTCCCTTCAAATAACACCTTGTTTACCTCCTCAATAATCGGAAGTGTAACCTGGTATTTTCTGCCCAGCGCAAGTGCTGCCTTTGCAGAATGGACACCCTCTACAATCATTTTTACTTCCTTCATGGCCTCCTCCATCGAGTAGCCCTGTCCAATCAGTACACCCGCCCTTCTGTTCCGGCTGTGTACGCTGGCACAGGTCACAATCAGATCCCCGATTCCGGTCAGGCCTCCGAACGTCTCTTTTTTTCCTCCCATGGCAATGCCGAGCCGTGTAATTTCCGCAATACCTCTCGTAATCAGCGCCGCCTTCACATTGTCGCCCCCGCCGAGTCCGTCCGCAATGCCCGCTGCCAGCGCAATGACATTTTTTAATGCGCCGCCAAGCTCCACACCAAGTAAATCCGGCGTCGTATACACACGGAAATCATCGTTCATAAACAGCTCCTGAATATATTCTGCCGTCTTTCGCTCTTTGGCGCTCGCCACACAGGTCGTCGGCAGACCTTTCCCAACCTCCTCCGCATGGCTCGGACCCGACAGGGCCGCAACCCGTGCCTGCGGCACCTCCTCCTTGATAATATCTGTCAGCGTCATCAATGTAGCTTCCTCAATTCCCTTCGCCACATTGACAATGAGCTGGTCCTTTTCTACAAGCGGACCCAATTGCTTCGATGTACTTCTCGTAAACGGAGAGGGCACTGCCAGCACCAGCATATCCTTTCCTTTTACCGCTTCTTTTAAATCGGTAGTAAATACAATGTCTTCGGATAATGTTACACCGGGAAGCTTATCCACATGCTCCCGCTTTTCCCTCAGCATTGCAATTTCGTCCTCCAATATGGACCATACACAGACATTATGACCATTTTTGTCCAGCACAACGGACAATGCGGTTCCCCAGCTTCCAGCTCCAATCACACTTACATTTGCCATACGTTATTTCTCCTTTTTTTGAAATATCTTATTTTCTGTTCCCTTTAACAGTCTCTTTATATTTGCACGGTGTTTTGCAATTGCAATCAGTGTATAGACGGCAATCAGCGCGTACGCCTCATACAACTGGCTCCGGCTCATTGCAATTGCACCCCTCTGCCCTTCTATGACAATCCATGCAAAACAGGCCAGAACCGCACAGATGGAACCGACCGATACATAGCGCGTTACAGCAACGACCACTGCAAAAAATAACATCATGACCGGAATGACATAAAGACAGCCACCCCGAAAACAAAATACCGTTGAAACACCGGCTATCGTTGCAATCCCTTTTCCTCCGCGGAATTTCAGATAAAATGGAAAAATATGCCCTAAAATTGCGCCAAGGCCCGCATAGGTTTCTAACACACGTACATCTTTATTTCCGCGGAACAAAAGCCATACAAAAAGCGCGGCTGCCATCGGCTTTATAAAATCTCCCAAAAACGTAAGGATCCCGGCTTTTTTCCCAAGCGTGCGCAGCGCATTCGTTGTTCCTGCGTTGCCGCTGCCGTGATTCCTGATATCAATATGGTTTATACGTCCGTAAATATAGGCTGTCTGAAACAGTCCGCATGCATATCCAATCAAAATGCTTATGATTCGTTCCAACATATCAATGATTATCCTTTCGTTCCCTTATAAAAAATTTCAGCGAGGTTCCCCGAAAACCAAATGCCTCACGGATTTGATTTTCCAGATAGCGCACATAGGAAAAATGCATCAGCTTTTTGTCGTTTACAAAAATAACAAAAGTAGGTGGCTTCACTGCTGCCTGTGTAATATAATAAATCTTTAAACGCTTTCCTTTATCCGAAGGCGGCTGCTGCAGGGCAACTGCCTCGGAGATAATCTCATTCAGCACTCCGGTTGCCACACGCAGCGTCTGGTTCTGGATTACCATGTCAATTTTTTCAAATAATTTCGAAAGTCTCTGCCCGGTCTCCGCCGAGATAAAAATCATCTCTGCATAGGGCATATACGCAAGGGTATTCCGTATCTGTTTTGTGTGCTCATAAATGGTTTTGTCATCTTTTTCAACTGCATCCCACTTATTGACCGCAATAATGATGCCTTTCCCGCGTTCATGGGCAATTCCTGCAATTTTAGCGTCCTGCTCCGTCACTCCTTCTGTTGCGTCAATGACAACCACCACAATATCCGCACGCTCCACGGCCGTGACCGTACGGATAATACTATAGCGCTCAATCTCCTCCTTCACACGGCTTTTTCTCCGAAGCCCCGCCGTATCAATAAAAATATATTCCCTTCCCTGCCACGTAATGACCGTGTCTATGGCATCTCTTGTCGTCCCGGCAACGTCAGAAACAATCACACGGTTTTCTCCGAGCAGTTTATTGATAATCGAAGATTTCCCGACATTCGGCTTCCCGACCACTGCGATTTTCGGGCGGTCATCCTCCTCTTCCTCCGCTTCCTCTTTTTTAAAATGGGAGACCACACATTCCAGCATGTCTCCAAGTCCAAGCTTTGATGCGGCGGAAACCGGAATCGGTTCGCCGATCCCCAGGTTGTAAAACTCATAGACATCCGGCATATATTTTTCAAAGCTGTCTACCTTGTTGACAACAAGCACAACCGGCTTTTGCGAACGCCTCAGCATGTCCGCAACTTTCGAATCTGCATCGACAAGCCCCTGCCGCACATCGACCAGAAAAATAATCACATCCGCCGTATCAATTGCTATCTGCGCCTGCCGGCGCATCTGCGATAATATGATATCCTCACTGTCCGGTTCAATTCCTCCCGTATCGATTAACGTAAAACTCGAATTCAGCCAGGTAATATCGGTATATATTCTGTCACGCGTAACACCGGGCGTGTCCTGCACTATAGAAATCCGTTCACCTGCCAATGCATTGAACAGCGTAGATTTTCCTACATTCGGCCTTCCGACTATTGCAACGATTGATTTCATCTTTTCTCCTTTCTGTTCCACACTGACTCTAAACCTATTTTATACGATTCTGGAAATAAATGCAATTTATTTATGAATTATTTATAAGAAAAAGAAAATAACGCAAATTTTTCTTGACGATGCAATTTCAAAATGGTATTGTTAGGATGATAATTTACCTTTCGAGAAAGGATTGAATTCCATTATGCCAAACCTAAAAATACTAAACGAAGCCATGCCCGTAGCTCCCCTGAAAATCATCGCATTAAACAGCTGCGAAGAGCTGGGCAGGCAGGTAGATAAACACATCGTCAATTTCCGTTCAAAACACGAGCTGGAAGGCGTTGCCGGCATCGGTTTGAATGGATATTTTGAACCTTCCTATCTGGTGGAGGCTTCCTGCCCCCGTTTCGGTTCAGGGGAAGCAAAAGGACTGCTTAAGGACTCCGTACGGGGAACCGATTTATATATTATGGTGGACGTATGCAACTACAGCATTACATATCAGGTATGCGGTTATGAAAACCACATGTCACCGGATGACCATTACCAGGACTTAAAACGCATCATTGCCGCTGCCACCGGCAAAGCAAAGCGCATCAACGTCATCATACCTTTTTTATATGAGAGCCGCCAGCACAAACGGACCAAACGGGAATCCCTGGACTGTGCGCTGGCTCTTCAGGAACTGGTTGCCATGGGGGTTTCCAATATTATTACGTTTGACGCCCATGACCCGCGGGTCCAGAATTCCATTCCCCTGAACGGATTTGACAATTTCAACCCGCCCTACCAGTTTATCAAATCCCTTCTGCAGAATGTCCCCGGTCTGACAATCGACAACGACCATCTGATGATTATCAGCCCGGACGAAGGCGCCATGAACCGAGCCATTTATTTCTCCAACGTGCTCGGCGTGGATATGGGTATGTTTTATAAACGCCGTGACTATTCCACAATTGTAAACGGCAAAAACCCCATCGTTGCACATGAATTTTTAGGAACAGACAGGACTTGTTGGTACGGGAAATGTTGTTTCTTATGAGGGAAGCA
>CANOFI010000156.1 GCA_947565255.1 uncultured Lachnospiraceae bacterium | reverse complement strand
TCATATGCAAGGTCTAACAGACGAGCAATTAAAACATAAAACTTTAGAGTTTAAACAGCAGAATTGAAATGAGAGCAAACATGAGAATCAGAAAAGCCACAGAAAAAGATGTCCGAATTCTTTCAGAGAAGGACAGGCATATCTGCAACTCCGAACTCCGGAATCTGATACAATTAAAAAGAATTTACATAGCAGAGCGGAATCATCAATTGACAGGCTGGCTGCGTTATGGCCTTTTCTGGGATAATACGCCATTTATGAATATGCTGTATCTGTTGGAAGATTTCCGGGGAAAAGGGTACGGAAAGGCCCTTGTGGGCCATTGGGAAACAGAGATGAAGCAGTCAGGTTATGGCGTGGTGATGACGTCCACTGCCGCTGATGAGTATGCGCAGCATTTTTATCATAAACTTGGATATAAAACAGTGGGCGGTTTTACGCCCCAGGATTCTTCTTATGAAATCATATTAGAAAAACAACTGTAGTCAGGTCAGACAAACACTCCCAGCCGTATTCAAAATGACGAGTTCGATCCATTTATACTAAAACTCTCACTCCAGATAAAACTTTCACAATAACCTGAATATTAATTACAAATATAAGGAGGGTGGTTTGCCCCGGCATTTTGCAGCGGAGCAATAGAAGTATTCTATGAATAAAGAAAATGCAGCAGAGGTTTTGAAGAAATATTTTGGATACGATTCCTTTCGGAACGGGCAGGAGGAGATTATCGGTTCCATTCTGGAGGGAAAAGATGTTATGGCGGTCATGCCGACGGGCGCGGGCAAATCCATATGCTATCAGGTGCCTGCCCTGCTCATGCCGGGGATTACACTTGTAATATCTCCGCTTATCTCTCTGATGCAGGATCAGGTAAAGTCCTTAAATGAAGCGGGTGTGCATGCCGCGTTTATTAATTCCTCGTTGACGGAAAATCAGATTGCCAGGGCGCTTGGCCTGGCGAAAGAGGGTGTGTACAAAATTATCTATGTGGCGCCGGAACGGCTTGAAAACGCCGCATTTATCCAATTTGCAAATGAGAGCACAATTTCGATGGTTACGGTTGACGAGGCCCACTGTATTTCCCAGTGGGGACAGGATTTCCGGCCGGGATATTTAAGAATCGTGGATTTTGTCGGGCATTTGCCAAAGAGACCGATTGTAAGCGCCTTTACCGCAACGGCAACGAGAGAAGTCAAGACGGATATCGAATGCATGCTGAAGCTTCATGTGCCCAGTGTGGTGGTAACCGGATTTGACAGGAAGAACCTGTATTACAGTGTGGAGCATCTTGCGGGAAAGCGCAAGGATGCCTTTGTCATGGATTACATAGAGAAGCATCCGAAGGAAAGCGGAATCGTATATTGTGCGACGAGGAAAAATGTGGATGCCCTGCATGAAATGCTATTTAAGCGTGGGATTCCGGTCACAAAGTATCATGCCGGAATGGACAACGGGATGCGGAAGAAAAATCAGGAGGATTTTATCTATGACCGGGCGCCCGTGATTGTGGCGACCAACGCATTTGGCATGGGGATTGACAAGTCCAATGTGCGATATGTGATTCATTATAACATGCCCCAGAGCATGGAAAATTATTATCAGGAGGCCGGACGTGCGGGGCGCGACGGAGAGCCTTCCCAGTGTATTCTGTTATTTTCGGCAAAGGACGTCATGATTGACAAATTTCTTCTGGAAAAGAAAGAGTTTGACGGCGTAAATGATGATGATATTGATCTGATCCGGCAGAGAGATGCCAGGCGGCTTCAGGTGATGGAGGGGTACTGCAAAGCGACCTCCTGTCTTAGAAATTATATTCTGGAGTATTTCGGAGAGCGAATAAATGTTCCGTGTAATAACTGTGGCAACTGCCACCGCGAGTATACGGAGGAAGACCGGACCGCTGATGCAAAATGGGTCATAAACTGCATTGCTGAGACGCGGGGAAGGTACGGAAGAAATATTGTAATTGGAACGCTGTTGGGTGCAAACCGGACCAGATTAAAGGAAATCGGTGCAAATGCGTACAAATCATTCGGGGCTCTGGCGCACAGAAATGAGACTGAGCTTCGCCAGCTTATTGACCAGATGCTGGCGGAAGGGTATATTGTCCAGTCTGCCGGGGAATATAGCGTGCTTCAGATGGGCGATATCCGCAGACTGAAGGAAGAAACGGCACGTGTGGTGCTCCGGACTTTTGAGGAGCGGGAGCGCACGGTCAGCACGAGGAAGATAAAAAGAAGCACGGACTCTCTTACGGGTGCGGGGTTCCGGCTGTTTGAAAAGTTGCGCCAGCTGCGCCTTGCGATTGCAAGGGAGGAGGGCATGCCGCCTTATATCATTTTTAATGATAAGACACTGATTGACATGTGTGCAAAGGTTCCGGGAAGCAGGGAAGAAATGCTCGGTGTATCCGGTGTCGGAGAACATAAATTCGGCAAATACGGCCAGAGATTTCTGGATGAGATTGCAGCATTTCTTGCAGCGCATCCCGGCAGCGTGTTAAGTTCTGAGGCGGAATAGTTAACTCTTTCTTTTGCCCATAATGGACAGCAGACGAAGGAACAGATTGATAAAGTCCAGATACAGCTCCATTCCGCAGAAAAGCGCAATCAAATTGACATCTTCGCCGGTGGAAGTCCTTGCCGCTGTCTTCATCTTCTGTGTGTCATAGGCGGTAAGACCTACAAAGGCAAACACGAAGACATAATCCAGCAGTAAATCCAGCCCTGAGCTGTGCAGAATCAGAAAATTGAGCACAGTCACCATCAATCCGCCGAGGAGAAGCATGGTGCAGATGCCGCCAACCCTTGACAAATCTATTTTGGTTGTTATGCCAATCAGCGCCATGATGCCGAACAGAAGCGCTGTCACGACGAACACTTCCTTGATGGAGCCAAGATCGAACGCATAAAATATGACAGAAAATGTCATGCCGTTGACAATAGTGTAAATGGCATACAAAATACCGGCAAGAACCACATTTTTCTTTCTGACCGCATAGGATGCGCCGAAAACGACAGCTAATTCCAGGATTAAAAGCAGTTTGAAGGAGTCTGCTACCTGGTAAAACAGTTTCCAGTTCGCGGCAACGGCTGTGGAGACAGCGGCCGTAATCAAAAGTGACACAAACATAACAATAAAAGAACGGCTGATGACCCTGGCTGCGATTTCCTCGCTGCTGTATGCATGGTCGGAATAGCTTTTTGTTCCGTAAAAATGGCTGTTGCTGAAGTCGTTTCCGTGGGTGTTTGCAAGCCCATTTTCGTTGTTCCCGGAATAGTAGCCGCTGGTTTCGCTGTTAAAATCTGTTTTGTTGTCCATATCTGGTATCCTTTCTATGATGGTTTGATGGTAAATGTGAAATGCTGGTATTTCCTGGAATTATCATAGCATACTGGCAGCCGGGCGTCAATTATTACTTGTGACTGGTTTTTTATTTAGTACAGTTTGGGTTACTATGAGCGGCCTTTCAGGTTGTGAATAATAACCAGTTTGGATTACATAATTTATATTATGGCTTATTTTTTGTCTGTACAGAAAGGAGAGCGTTATGAAGTCGCTGCAGGTGCTTTCTCGCAGGATGCGTAAAAAAATTTCTTCAGAATCGAGGTGTGGAAATATGTGGCTTTTGTTTGCTGTTTTATCCTCTGTGTTTGCAGCATTAACCTCTATCCTTGCAAAAATCGGCATTGATGGAGTAAATTCAAATCTTGCCACGGCGATTCGGACAGGTGTTGTGCTTGTGCTCGCATGGGGGATGGTTTTTCTGACAAACACGCAGGGAGGTATTTTCGACATCAGCCGTAAAAGCTGGCTGTTCCTGATTTTGTCGGGATTGGCCACCGGTGCGTCGTGGCTGTGTTATTATAAGGCAATTCAAATTGGCGAAGTATCCAAGGTTGTTCCCATTGACAAATTAAGTGTTGTCATTACGCTTGTGATGGCTTTTGTATTTTTACATGAGGCCTTTACGGCGAAAATGATTGTCGGGTGTCTGCTGATTGGGGCGGGAACGCTGCTAATGGTTTTATAAGAGGATAAAGATTCGAAAAATATGAAAGACTGGGGAAGTTGGACATGCATTATGTAAAGGCTAAAGGGATATTGTCGAAGGAAAATGGGATGAACCTGTACCGGGGCTGTACGCATGGGTGTATTTATTGCGATTCCAGAAGCACATGCTACCAAATGAAGCACGATTTTGAGGATATCGAGGTGAAAGAAAATGCAATTGAGCTGCTGGAGGACGCCCTTAAGCGCAAGAGGAAAAGATGCATGATTGGGACCGGTTCCATGACAGATCCGTACATTCCGCTGGAAATGAAGCTTGGAAATGTCAGAAAGGCATTGTCTCTTATCTGTGAGTATGGTTTTGGATTTACGGTCATCACGAAGTCAGACCGCATTTTGAGGGATCTCGACCTTTTGCAGAAGATCAATGAACGGGCAAAATGTGTGGTGCAGATGACCCTGACGACTTACGATGAAGGACTGTGCAGAAAGCTTGAGCCAAATGTGAGCACGACGGGAGAGCGTTTTGCGGTGCTGAAAGAAATGCGCGATGCAGGGATACCGACAGTCGTATGGCTCTCCCCGATTCTGCCGTTTATCAATGATACAGAGGAAAATATTTCGGGTATTTTGGAACTGTGTGCGGAGGCAAAGGTTTATGGAATACTATGCTTTGGCATGGGACTGACGCTGCGCGATGGGAACAGAGAGTATTTTTTTGGGAAGCTGGATGAACTGTTTCCAGGGATGAAGGAAAGATATATGCGTGCGTACGGCAATCAATATATCATTGACAGTCCAGACAGCAAAAGGCTGATGCATCTGTTTCATCAAAGGTGTGGACAGTATGGGATTGTCCATAATAATGAACAGATATTTACATATCTGCATACATTTGAGGAGATGCATGCCGCAAGGCAGCTGAGTTTATGGGATTAGGATGGGTGGCTTACTGCTGCAAGGAGGGAAGACAGTTTGCTCATAATATGGTTTATAACGGTGTGGAGTTTGGTGTTTATAAGTGTAAAAAGGAGAAATTTTCATGAAGACAAGAGAACAGATGATGGAATTTATTCAAAAACAAAAAACGGCATTTATTGCTTCTGTGGACGAGGATGGGTTTCCAAATTTGAAAGCGATGTTTGCCCCGCGCAGTATAGAAGGCAATTGTTTTTATTTTTCGACCAATACCTCTTCCCTGCGTGCGCAGCAGTTTTTGAAAAATCCGAAGGCAAGTATTTATTTTTATCAGAGAGGACGTTTCAAATATGAAGGCATTATGCTGACGGGCACGATGGAGGTTTTGCAGGACGATGATACGAAGCGGAAAATCTGGTGTATGGGGGATACGATGTATTATAAAAAAGGGGTAACCGACCCGGATTATTGTGTATTGAAATTTACAGCCCAAAAGGGCAGGTATTATTGTAATTTGAAAACAGAAAGTTTTCATATGGAAGATTTGGAGTAAGGGAAATGAAGTGCATTATGGCTTTGCGGCTGCGGTAAAAAAGATTATTTTTTATAGATGACCTTTCTCATGCCGCTTCCGCAAAATTCGTGCGGAATTTGTTTAAACCCAAGGGATTCATAAAAGGATTCTTTTCCTTTTTCAGCGGTGAGATGAATGCTTGAGCGCCCTCCGGCAGGGGTGTGATTATCCCCGTCAAGACGGATTATCTGGCCTATCGTGGCCTGACGCAG
>CANOFI010000155.1 GCA_947565255.1 uncultured Lachnospiraceae bacterium | reverse complement strand
AGCGCAAAACCCAGCCAAAGCCCGAAACCAAGTGAAAGCACAAAACCAAGTGAAAGTGTAAAGCCAAGCGAAAGTTTAAAACCAAGTGAGAGCGCAAAACCCAGCCAAAGCCCGAAACCAAGTGAAAGCACAAAACCAAGTGAAAGTGCAAAACCAAGCGAAAGTGTAAAACCAAGTGAAAGCACAAAGCCAAGCGAAAGTCCGAAATCAAGTGAAAGCACAAAGCCCGACAAAAGCCCGAATCCAGCCGAATCCCCAAAGCCCATTTCCAAGGAAATTCCGGTGGAAAAGGCAGAAGACGGCACCATTCAGGTGCAGGGCAGCCGGTTTGTCATAAAAGCGGCAGAAAAGGCTTTTGAAATAGCGCAGAACATACGTTTGGCAGAAACAGACCTGACACCGGAAAACAGCGCCGAACAATATGACAAAGCAAAAGAAACCCTGAAAGAATACAATCCGTCCCATATACAGCTTATCGACATGCGTTTTATAGATGAGAAGAAAGAGGAATTACAGCTTTTAGACAAAGTGACCATCACCTTCACGATACCGGAAGGCTATAATCCAGAGAAGGTTGCCGTCGCAAGGCTCCATGAAGGAATGAAAACGGCACAGGTAACGGAAAAATACACTCTATATGAGACAGTAATTGCCGATGATAAAAAGACAGCCACGATAGAAACGGATCAGATGGGAACATTTGTAATTATGGAAATCGGAAAGAACGAGGCGTTAATGGGCGATTTGGACGGCGACGGCAAAATCACCCTGAAAGACGCCCAGACCACATTGAAGGCCGCGCTGAACCTGCTTGGATTAGACAATGGGCAGAAGCAGGCAGCCGACGTGAATGAGGACGGCAAAGTGGACTTAAAGGATGCACAGCTGATTCTGAAAAGATCGCTGAACCTGATCGGTACATGGAAATAACAGCGTATTTCATGGCAGATAACTGATGTTCCGGAAATACATACAGATACCGCAAAGACAGAACGCATAAGCCGGATGTCTTTGCGGTACTTTGCATTTGCGGATAAAAGCGGACAAATCCAAAAAACGTGCACAAACAGCATATTGACATATTTCCTTTGAGGTCATATAATATTGGAAAGAAAAAGTTGGTGATATGGCAGCGGCGAATATAACAATGAAAATATAATAGGAGATGGAGAACTTTACTGGGTAGGTGCACGTAACAAAGAAAGACGGGGGAGGAAAAATGGGGAAACAAATTGAACGAAAGGACTTTGACAAACAATGGGAAGAATTAGGGATATCCAATGATTTTTTATTCATGAAGGTCATGCAGAATCCGGAGCTTTGTATGGAATTATTATATAGGATTCTGCCGGATTTGGAAATAGACCATATCGAATATCCCGAAATGCAAAAAGAAATCAGGGAAGACATGGATGCCAAAAGTATCCGGCTGGACGTATATGTAAAGGGCAGTAAGGACATCATTTATAATATCGAAATGCAGGCCGCTGACACAAAGGAGCTTCCCAAAAGAAGCCGTTATTACCAGTCCATGATAGACCTGCAGCTGCTGGACAAGGGTGATAAAAGTTATAACAAACTGAATAAAACGTATATTATTTTTATATGTCTGTTTGATTTATTTGGACAGGGAAGACATATCTATACTTTTGAAAATCTCTGCAAAGAGGATACCGACATTGCCATGGGAGATGAAACGACAAAGATTTTCTTAAATGCCATGGGCGTTATGGATGATGTGAGCGCTGGATTAAAAGCATTTTTAGAGTATGCAGCAGGAAAGAAACCCAAAGATATATTTGTGGATAAGCTGGAGGAAGCAGTCCAGAAAGCAAGAAAAAACAGGGAATGGAGGCATGATTATATGACGTTGATGATGCGGGAACGGATAAGTTATGAAAAAGGGGAAGAGCATGGGATAGAATTAGGAAAGGAATTAGGAAAGGAATTAGGAAAAGAATTAGGAAGAGAGGAGGGTGAAATCCGCGGTACAATTAAAACGTATAAAGAGTTAGAGATACCAGACGATGTAATTTTAGAAAAAATAAAAGTAAAGTTTCACTTATCAGGGAAAGAAGCAGAGGAGCATCTGCAGAATGCATTATATTAGAAGAAATGTATGAACAGTGAAAGGGCAGCCGACGATTGAAGAAATCAAAGGTCTGCCCTTTTTTCAATATCCCACCCTGAACAAATGTTCTACAGGGCTTGACAGTTTAAATTTAAATATGTTAGTATAAAAAGAAAAGCGTCCTTACCGGCGAAAATGACGTGAAAAAGAAAAGATATATAGCAAAGATGAAGGAGCAGGATATGGCAAAAAAAGCATATGACGCGGGCAGTATATCTGTCCTGGAGGGGTTGGAGGCTGTCAGGAAACGTCCGGCCATGTATATTGGAAGTGTAACCAGAAAGGGTCTGAATCATCTGATTTATGAAATTGTGGATAATTCGGTGGATGAGCATCTGGCAGGATTTTGCGACGAAATCCATGTTGTACTGGAGAAAGACGGTTCGGCTGTCGTGTGGGACAATGGGCGCGGAATTCCGGTAGACATGCATGAAAAAGGGGTATCCGCGGAGCGGGTGGTATTTACAACGCTTCATGCGGGCGGAAAGTTTGACGACAGCATCTATAAGACAAGCGGCGGACTGCACGGGGTAGGTTCATCGGTTGTCAACGCTTTGTCCACCTATCTGGAGATTAAGGTCAGCCGCGACGGCGGCGTCCATTATGACAAATACGAGCGCGGGATTCCGGTGGTGGAACTGGAAGACGGCCTTCTGCCCGTGATTTCCAAGACAAACAAGACCGGTACATGGGTTCATTTCCTGCCGGATGATACAATATTTGAAAAGACACGGTTTAAAGGTGCGGAGGTGATGAGCCGGCTACACGAGACGGCATATCTGAACCCAAAGCTCACGATTTTCTTTGAGGACAGACGCGGGGATACGGTCATGAAGGAAGTATTTCACGAGGAGGAGGGGCTGGTCGGTTTTTTAAAGGACATCAATAAAAATGCCGACGTGCTGCATGAACCGGTCTGCTTCAGCGGCGAAAGCGAGCACATAACGGTGGAAGCAGCCTTTCAGTATACGAATGATTTCCATGAAAATGTCCTTGGCTTTTGCAATAACATTTACAATACGGAGGGCGGGACGCACCTGACCGGCTTTAAGACTGTGCTGACAACGGTGATGAATTCGTATGCAAAGGAGATTGGAATCTTAAAGGAAAAAGACCCGAATTTTACGGGTGCCGACATTCGAAACGGCCTGACAGCCGTGATTTCCATCAAGCATCCCGACCCGATTTTTGAAGGACAGACCAAGACGAAGCTGGACAACCAGGATGCCTTAAAGGCTGTGAGCAAGGTGACGGGCGATGAGCTTGTATTATATTTCGACCGGAATTTAGAGACGTTAAAGACCGTGCTTTCCAACGCGGAGCGCGCGGCCAATATACGAAAGAAAGAAGAGAAGGTAAAGACGAACCTGCTCACGAAGCAAAAGTATTCCTTTGATACAAACGGAAAATTGTCGAATTGCGAGAGCCGGAATGCCGAGGAATGTGAAATCTTTATCGTGGAGGGCGATTCTGCGGGCGGCTCTGCCAAAAATGCAAGAGACAGAAAGTATCAGGCCATTTTGCCGATTCGCGGAAAAATTCTGAATGTGGAGAAGGCGAGCATTGACAAGGTTTTGGCCAATGCAGAGATAAAAACGATGATTAACGCATTTGGATGCGGTTTTTCAGAAGGCTTTGGCAATGATTTTGACATCAGTAAGCTGCGCTATGATAAAATTGTGATTATGGCGGACGCCGATGTGGACGGCGCGCATATCTGTACGCTGCTTTTGACGTTATTTTACCGGTTTATGCCGGATTTGATATATCAGGGACATGTATACATAGCCATGCCGCCCCTCTATAAGGTGGTGCCTGCAAGGGGAGAAGAAGAATATTTATATGATGATGCGGCGTTAGAGCGGTACAAAAAGACACACAAAGGAAGTTTTCAATTGCAGCGCTATAAGGGACTCGGCGAGATGGATGCGGGCCAGCTTTGGGAGACAACGCTGAATCCGAAAACGCGGGTGATGAAACGGGTCGAGGTAGAAGATGCCCGCATGGCGTCTGATGTAACAGAGATGCTGATGGGCTCGGAGGTTGCACCGAGGAAACAGTTTATTTATGAGAATGCAAGAGAAGCAGAACTGGATGTTTAGGAGGCAGGCAGATGGATACAACACAGATTATCAGAACGGAATATTCCGAAGAAATGCAGAAATCATATATCAATTATGCCATGAGCGTGATTGTTGCGCGCGCAATTCCGGATGTCCGGGACGGCTTAAAGCCGGTGCAGCGCAGAACCCTTTACGACATGCATGAGCTGGGAGTCCGTTATGACCGGCCGCACCGCAAGTGTGCCAGAATTGTCGGTGATACGATGGGTAAGTACCATCCCCACGGGGACAGCTCGATTTATGAAGCACTGGTTGTCATGGCGCAGGACTTTAAGAAGGGGCAGGCGCTTGTGGATGGCCATGGGAATTTTGGCTCCATAGAGGGGGATGGCGCAGCGGCCATGCGTTACACGGAGGCGCGGCTGCAGCAGATTACCCAGGAAGTATTTTTAGCGGATTTGGATAAAAATGTTGTGGACTTTGTGCCTAATTTTGATGAGACGGAGAAGGAGCCGGAGGTTTTGCCGGTGCGGATACCGAATCTGCTTGTCAACGGGGCAGAGGGCATTGCGGTTGGGATGACAACCAGCATCCCGACACACAATCTTGGAGAAGTGATTGACGCCGTGAAGGCTTATATGCAGGATTCTTTAATCAGCGACGACCAGCTGTTACATATTGTGAAGGGACCGGATTTTCCCACCGGCGGCATCGTCATCAATAAGGATGAGCTGACGGAGATTTACAGAAACGGCACCGGGAAAATCAAAATCCGCGGAAAAATCGAATTAGAAAAGGAAAAGAATGAAAAAGATAAACTGGTAATTACAGAAATCCCTTATACGATGATGGGTGCGAATATCGGCAAATTTCTTAATGATGTTGCGAATCTTGTCGAGACGAAAAAAACGGTGGATATTGTGGATATCCGGAACGAATCGAAGGACGGAATCCGCATTGTATTAGAGCTTCGTAAAAACGCAGATGTCGAAAACCTGAAAAATATGCTTTATAAAAAGACCCGGCTGGAAGATACATTCAGTGTGAATATGCTTGCGGTGGTGAACGGAAAGCCGGAGGTTCTCGGATTAAAAAAGATTATCCGCCACCATGTCGATTTTCAGTACGAGCTTGCCTCCAGAAAATATACCACTCTGTTAAATAAAGAATTAGAAAAAAGCGAGATTCAGGAAGGGCTTATCAAAGCCTGCGACGTGATTGACCTGATTATTGAAATTATCCGCGGAAGCAAAACAATGCGCGAGGTAAAGGAATGCCTGGTACACGGCAAAACAGGCGAAATTCGCTTTAAGTCAAAGGAATCTGAAAAACTGGCGGCACAGCTTCATTTTACAGAAGCACAGGCAAAGGCAATTTTGGATATGCGCCTTCACAATCTGATTGGTCTGGAAGTGGAAGCGCTGATAAAGGAGCATGATAAAACGCTGAAAAATATTGCACAATACCAGAAAATTTTAACCGACAGACCGACAATGACTGCGGTTCTGATAAAGGAACTGGATGAGTGCAAAAAAAAATATGCAAGACCGAGGAGAACCG
>CANOFI010000154.1 GCA_947565255.1 uncultured Lachnospiraceae bacterium | reverse complement strand
AGCAGTTGACCATGCGAATTTTAGTGATATTAAGCTGATAAAAGAGAATTATATAAATTTAAAAAATAAACTTGGCAAAATTCCGAGTTTAAAGGACTTCGATGATTACGGCGAAATGGATGTTCTGCGTATATTTGATAACAACAGTTTGGGTTCATATTATAAGTTTCTCGTCAAATATGAAAAGGAATATACGGTTCGGCTGTCTGCCGGGGAAGAAAAAATTGTTGAATTTATATCGAAGAAATTTGCAAACGGAAAGCGGATTCAGGAGCTGCGTCTTCTGGACCGTATACTTGCATATGCACATACATTATCCAAATCCATTTTTTTTGCGGAACTAAAAGAGGAGCTGCAAAGGCAGTATGGAATTCAGATGAGCAGCGAACAGCAGATAAATATTATCAATATAATGACTAATACATTTCCGACAGGTACTGGAAGAAAAACATATAAAGAATGTGTTTTTATGGAGAAAAAGGATAACGGTACAGATGAGTATCAGATATCCAAATTGTTTTTGCAAATGCTGGCGAACCAGGAATTCTATGAAATAGTAAAAGAGATTCTCGCCTTTGGAATTCGCAGAAATGAGAGAGATTATTTCAATACATACAGAGATACAGATTTTGTTTTGTATCAGAAGTATACATATGAGGATACATGCAGATTGCTCAATTGGGAAACAAATGAGGTTCCTCTTAATATTGGCGGTTATAAATTTGATCAGAAAACGAAAACATTTCCGGTGTTTATTAATTATGACAAGGAAGATTGTATAAGCGATACGACAAGATATGAGGACCGTTTTACAAGCAGAAGTTGTCTGGTTGCAATTTCAAAATCGGGGAGGAGTCTGGAATCTGAGGATGTGCAGAATTTTCTGCATGCCAAAGAGCGTGGGATTCAGGTTCATTTGTTTGTCAGAAAAAATAAAGATGATAAAGTTTCAAAAGAATTTTATTATCTTGGACAGATGCAGGCAAGCGGCAGAACAAAACAATTCACCATGTTAAATACAGAAAAAACAGCCGTTGAAATCGAGTGGCTGCTGGATGTCCCGGTGCGGGAAGACTTGTATGAATATATTACAAATTAATAGGAGTGACCAACAGATGAAAACAATAAGGGTAGTTGCAGCAATTATAAAAACGAAAAATGAAACCGGAGAGACCATGATTTTTGCCACACAGAGGGGATATGGAGATTTTAAGGGCGGCTGGGAATTTCCTGGAGGGAAGATTGAGGCGGGGGAGACGCCGAAACAGGCATTAATAAGAGAAATACGAGAAGAATTGGAGGTTGAAATAGAAGTCGGGGAGTGCATTAATACGGTAGAATATGATTATCCTTCATTTCATCTCTCAATGGATTGCTTTTGGGCTGGCATTGTGTCAGGAAAAATGATGTTAAAGGTGCATGAGGCCGCAAAATGGCTGACAAAGGATGCGCTTGATACGGTAGAATGGCTGCCGGCGGACAGGTCTTTGGTTGACATAATAAAGAAAACAATGTAACATATTTTTTGAGCAAAAAAAGGAGGTTCTCAAATGAAAAAATACATTATGGCGTTAGACGCAGGCACAACCAGCAACAGGTGTATTTTGTTTGATGAAAAAGGCCAGATATGCAGTATGGCACAGCGGGAATTTACACAGTATTTCCCGCAGCCGGGATGGGTGGAGCACGATGCGGATGAAATCTGGGCGAGCCAGCTCGGTGTGGCGGTTGAGGCGATGAACATGATCGGAGCTTCTGCAGAAAATATCGCGGCTATCGGAATTACGAATCAGAGAGAAACCGCTATTGTGTGGGACAGGCATACGGGCGAGCCCGTTTATCATGCCATTGTGTGGCAGTGCCGGCGGACGTCCGAGGCGTGCGATGCGCTGAAGGAAAAGGGACTCACAGAGACCTTTAAGAAAAAGACCGGGCTGGTGATTGACGCTTATTTCTCTGCGACGAAGGTCAGATGGATACTGGACCATGTGCCGGGAGCAAGGCAGAGGGCAGAGAACGGCGATTTGCTGTTTGGAACGGTGGAGACCTGGCTGATTTGGAAGCTGACAAAGGGCGCGGTTCATGTGACCGATTATTCCAACGCTTCCCGTACGATGCTGTTTAACATTAATACACTCGAATGGGATGATGAGATTCTTGCACAGCTGGACATTCCAAAATGCATGCTGCCCGAAGTAAAACCGTCCAGCTGCATTTACGGAGAGGCGGACCCTTCCTTTTTGGGAGGAGCAGTGCCGATTGCGGGAGCTGCAGGAGACCAGCAGGCGGCGCTGTTTGGACAGACCTGTTTTCGAGCAGGAGAGGCGAAGAACACCTATGGAACCGGTTGTTTTCTGCTTATGAATACAGGTGAGAAGCCGGTGTTTTCCGACAATGGCCTGGTGACGACGATTGCGTGGGGGCTTGACGGAAAAGTGAACTATGCGCTGGAGGGCTCGATTTTTGTGGCGGGCGCGTCTGTGCAATGGCTGCGGGATGAGTTACGGCTCATCGATTCGGCGGCAGATTCGGAATACATGGCAAAGAAGGTCGAGGATACAAACGGCTGCTATGTTGTTCCCGCATTTACCGGGCTCGGCGCGCCATACTGGGATCAGTACGCACGCGGAACCATCGTCGGAATTACGCGCGGCGTCAATAAATACCACATTATCCGTGCGACGCTGGAGGCCATCGCTTATCAGGTCAATGATGTTTTAGCGGCGATGGAGGCAGATTCCCATATAAAAATTTCGTCTCTTAAAGTGGACGGCGGCGCGAGCGCCAATGATTTTCTCATGCAGACGCAGGCAGATGTTGTCGACGTGCCGGTTATCCGTCCGCAGTGCGTGGAGACGACTGCAATGGGGGCCGCGTATCTTGCGGGGCTGGCAGTCGGGTACTGGCCAAATCAGGAAGCGGTTATGAAAAATCAGGCAAGCGACAGCAGCACATTTTCTCCTTTGCTTGAAGCGGGGGAGCGCGAAAAAAGGATAAAGGGCTGGAAGAAGGCCGTCAAATATGCGTACGGCTGGGCAAAGGACGAGACGTAATCTGGAAACAGGATATACAATAAACAGAACATATATTCGATAAAAATGGAGGAAATACGATGCGCTATACATGGCTGGATGAATATTTGATGAAAAAAAAGGCTGTAACAAAGGATTTGAAAAAGGAATGGAACTGGATTCGGTATCAAATCGGCGGAAAAATGTTTGTGGCAGTCTGTCTGGACAAGGAGGACAAACCGTATTACATTAATGTAAAGCTGGAACCGTCGGAGGGAGAATTTTTGAGGAGCCAGTATGAGGACATTATACCGGGGTATTATTCTAACAAACAGCATTGGAATTCCATAAACCCGGACGGAGAGGTACCGGATGACCTGCTGAAGGATCTTCTGGATAAATCCTATCAGCTTGTGCTGGAAGGATTCAGTAAGAAAAAGCAGCAGGAAATTTTGGCATCGGAGGACAACGCTGCTGCAGAGTAAAAAAGAATGGCAGCAGATATTTCAGAATCAGACAGCAGTGCAGACAGGGCATCTGGCCGCAGACATCAGGAAACGATGTTTTGCAGCCAGATGCCTTTTTTTACAAGAATAAATCCGGTGAAGCATTTCAGCAAATCTGCGGTCTGTACCAGAGTATAAATCGCAATCACGGAAAGGGCGGTGTAGCGGCTCAGGGTAAAAGCAATTGTCACGCTTACGGCCCATATAAACACACTGTCGAACAAAAAAGTAATCAGCGTTCTGCCGCCTGAACGCAGGGTGAAATAGCATGCGTGAAGAAAGGCATTCTGCGGCATGAAAATGGCATTCAGCATGATGAACTGTTTTGCGAGCAGCTTTGCCTTTTGGTTTGTATTATAAAAACCGGGAAAGAGCGGGGACGTTACAAACATAACCAGAGCGATGGCAGAGCAGCAGGCAACGGAGAACGCAATCATTTTGGAGGCAGTTTCCTTTGCCTTTTTCATTTCTCCGGAACCGAGAAGCTGTCCGACGATAATTGCAACAGAATCCCCCAGTGCAATGAATACAATGTTAAATACATTGTTGATTGTATTGGAAATATTCAGTCCTGCTACGACATTCAGCCCGCGGACAGAATAGCATTGGGTCAGCATGGCCATTCCGGCTGCCCACAGCGTCTCATTCAGAAGAAGCGGCATTCCTTTCAGGAGAATTTTTTTCACAAGGAAGCCGGGAACCTTCAGCGTGCGGTAGAGTCCTCTGGCAAATGCATGTTGTCTGGTGTGGCGGTGTGTCCAGAAGACGATGATAAACAATTCCACGCAGCGCGAAAGCACAGTGGCAATGGCGGCGCCCCGGACACCGAGCTGCGGAAAGCCGAATTTCCCGTATATCAAGACATAATTAAATGCAAGATTTACAAGGACGGAGACAATGCCTGCCTTCATCGGAACAATGGTTTCCCCGCATTCCCGGAGCGTGCTGGAGTATACCTGGCTGAGCATAAAAATGGGGAGTCCGGCCAGCATAATGTAAAGGTACTGTCTGCCATACTGCAGGGTTGCGGCGGCGCCGGCAGAATCCGTTTCACTTTTTAAATACATGTGAATCAGAGAAGGGCCGGCGGTTACAAATAACAGGATAGCGGCGGTTGTTAGAATAAGAGCCATCCATAATTTAAAGCGGAAGGTATCGCGGATGCCCTCCGTATTTTTCTGGCCGAAATACTGTGCAGTAAAAATACCTGCCCCGGACACGCCCCCGAAAATACAAAGGTTGTATACAAAAATCAGCTGATTCGCGATGGCGGCGCCGGACATCTGCTCTGTGCCGGTACGGCCGATCATGATATTGTCAAGTAGCCCTACAAAATTGGTAATGCCGTTTTGCAGCATAATGGGGACGGCAATTGCCAGCACCATTTTATAAAATTGTCTGTCGCCCACAAGGCGTGAAAAACAAAATGTCTTTTTTTTACTCATGCTTCAAAACCTGCCATATCTGATTTTTATGCCTCTTTTGTACGGCAGAGACATGAAATTCAGTTTACCATAAACTGACAAAGAATGCAACTATTTTTAACAGACTGGCAGCGCCACCGCATCTGCGCAGCTGTAATTGTATCTTATGTCCTGGAGTGTGGTTGACATAAAGCAATTTTCAAACACGTTCCAGAACGCTTTTGTTCTTGCACATAAATTTTTCAGGAAAATGATGAGCTGGATAAAAAACACATATATGTAAGTTATAAAAAAAACCAGAGCATTTATAATAAAAATGTACATGCAACAAGGCTCTGCTGCAATGCAGCAGGAAAAAACAAAAGCAGATATGGAAATCGGAAGATTATCCTATGCACAGAAAGGAGAAGAAAAATGAATGTAGAGAGATTATTGTATCTCCCGGCTGCGCAGGGCGCATTGGGACTGAGGTATGGAGAAGGGGAAGACAATGTGAGAAAAAAATTTTATTCAAACATAGACATTTTTCGGACATTTAAAAATGAGGGCGCTTTCTATGAAGATTTGTGTCTGTCCAGAAATAATGTGGATTCTTTCCGTATGGGATGGGGCGGCGCGATTGTTTTTAATAAAACAGGCAATCAGTTTGAAGTGACGGAAATCAGCAGCGGTTCCGGGGCGAAGGTACATATGATGGTAATGGAAAGAGAATTTCTAAATCTAAATGATTCAAAATACGTCCGATGGCAAAGGGCCTGCAAATTATAGTTCCAGCTATGTAACCTGAATTTGGCACAAATCTCCCGCCAAGTGTGACGTACATCTGGCAAAAAGCATTTTTAAGAC
>CANOFI010000153.1 GCA_947565255.1 uncultured Lachnospiraceae bacterium | reverse complement strand
ATTATGTAAAGGAAAAAAGAAATTGAATATAGAAATTAAAGCAGAAAAAGATATGGCAGGCCTGCTCCTTCCGTATAAGGCAACAGAGCTGATTTCCGAATTAAAGAAGGTGGTTAGTATTCCGATTCAGTTACATACGCACTACACCTCCGGGGTTGCGTCCATGACCTATATGAAGGCAGTGGAAGCAGGTGTGGATGTTATTGATACAGCGATGTCTCCGTTTGCGCTCGGAACAAGCCAGCCGGCTACCGAAGTTATGGTTGAGACATTTAAGGGCACGCCATATGACACCGGATTTGACCAGAACCTTTTAGCAGAGATTGCGGATTATTTCCGGCCGATTCGTGATGAGGCGCTGGCGAGCGGCCTGCTGAATCCGAAGAACCTGGGAGTGAATATTAAGACCTTACTGTATCAGGTTCCGGGCGGAATGTTATCCAATCTGACCTCCCAGTTAAAGGAGCAGAATGCGGAGGATAAATATTATGAAGTGCTTGAGGAGGTTCCGCGGGTGCGAAAAGACCTTGGGGAGCCGCCGCTTGTTACGCCGTCCTCACAGATTGTCGGTACGCAGGCTGTGTTTAACGTGCTGATGGGTGAGCGCTACAAGATGGTTACGAAGGAGACTAAGGGCGTTCTTTCGGGTGAATACGGCGCAACGATTAAGCCGTTTAACAAGGAAGTGCAGAAAAAATGTATCGGAGATAAGAAGCCGATTACCTGTCGTCCGGCTGATTTGATAGAACCGGAATTAGAAAAATTGGAGAAGGAAATTGCACCGTGGAAGCAGCAGGATGAGGATGTTCTGACCTATGCATTGTTCCCGCAGGTTGCAAAGGATTTCTTTGAATACAGGGAAGCACAGCAGACCGGAATTGACGGCTCTGCCGCAGATAAGGCCAATGGTGCCTATCCGGTTTAAACGTGTTTACAAAGGGGCGGTTGTTTCTGCAACAGCCCCTTTTGATAATGGAGGGATGTGTATTGGACAAAGGGGAAAATTTACTGACGGTGTTAAACCGGAAGTATCCATCCATGAGCAAGGGACAGAAACGGATTGCCGCATATATCAACAAATATCATGAAAAGGCAGCATTTCTGACAGCAGCCCAGATTGCAAAAGAGGCGGGCGTCAGCGAATCAACCGTTGTACGGTTTGCGTCCTGGCTTGGATATTCAGGCTTTCCGCAATTTCACAGGGCCATGGAGCAGCTGGTTAAAAAAAGACTGGGGGCTGCGCATAAGATTGCATTTTCAAAAGAAAAATCAACGAGAGGGGAACTGATTCAGGCCGTTTTGCAGTCCGATATCGCCAAGCTGGAGGATACGATGGAAAGCCTCGATCTTGCTGCGCTGGATTTGGCTGTTGATAATATTCTGCAGGCGGAACACGTGTATATTATCGGTATCCGGAACTGTGCGCCGCTTGCACAGTGTCTGCACTTTTATCTGCATATGGTATGTCCGCAGGTGATTTTGCTTCAGAGTACAAGCAACAGTGAAATATTTGAACAGATGATGCGCATTACAAAAAAAGACGTTCTGATTGCCATCAGCTTTCCAAGATACTCCATGCGCACACTGAAGGCAATGGAATTTGCCAACAGCAGACAGGCGAAAATCATTGCAGTTACGGACAGTGTATATTCTCCCATGAGTCTGTACTCTTCCTGCAATCTGCTGGCAAAAAGTGATTTGTCCTCTGTGGTCGATTCCCTTGTTGCACCGCTGAGTATCATCAATGCCCTGGTGATGGCATTGTATATGGAGCGCCAGGAGGAGGTTCTTACGAATATGGAGCTGGTAGACCAGCTCTGGGAGGAGTATCAGATTTATTCAAAAGATGAGATCAATTATTTTGACCCGCAGAAAGGACTGGAAATCCATGAGTAAGGTACTGGTGGTCGGAGGAGGCGCTGCCGGAATGTTTGCGGCAATCGCTGCGGCGGAAAACGGCAATGAAGTGCATATATTTGAAAAAAACGAAAAGTTTGGAAAGAAACTATATATCACGGGAAAAGGCAGATGCAATCTGACCAATGCATGCGAGACAGAGGAATTGTTCCAGAATGTATGCCGGAATGCCAAATTTTTGTACAGTGCGTTCTACAGCTTTTCGAACAGCCAGGTTATTGCATTTTTTGAGCAGACGGGCTGCAGGACGAAGACAGAGCGGGGGCGCCGGGTATTTCCGGTGTCGGACCATGCTTCCGATGTAATCCGTGCACTGGTTGACAGAATGAAAACATGTGGGGTTATTGCACACTTAAACACAGAGGTGCAGTCAGTTACATACAAAATCGCAGATGATTCAACGGCGGCAGCAAAAGGAATCCGGGGCGCTTTCTCTGTTACAGGAATTCTTCTCCAAAACCAGAAACATATTAAGGGGGATCAGGTTATTGTAGCGACCGGCGGGCTGTCCTACCCATCTACCGGCTCTACCGGGGACGGATACCGCTTTGCTGAGGAGGCAGGACATCAGGTAACTTCTCTGACCCCGTCGCTTGTGCCTCTGGAGGTGGAGGAGGCATTTGTGAAGGAGCTGCAGGGTTTGTCGCTTCGCAACATAATGGCTTCCCTTTTTCAAAATAAAAAGAAAATATATGAAAATTTTGGCGAACTGTTGTTTACACATTTCGGTGTGAGTGGACCGCTTATTTTGACAGCAAGCAGCGTCGTGGGGGAGGCGATGCAGAAAGCCGAAAAAAAAGGCGAAGCCGTCCGGATGCATATGGAAATAGACCTGAAACCGGCATTGGATGAGGAGATGCTGAACCAGCGGCTTTTACGTGATTTTGAGACTGCAGGAAAAAAACAGTTTAAAAACAGTCTAGGCAGACTGCTTCCGGCTAAATTAATACCGGTTATCGTACAGTTATCCGGAATTCCGGGTGAAAAAAAGGTAAATGAGGTTACGAAAGAGGAGCGGCTTGGATTATTGCGGCTGATAAAGCATTTTCCTCTGACAATAACAGGCTTGCGGGGCTTTTCAGAGGCTGTGGTCACAAAGGGCGGGGTGTCGGTGAAAGAAATCAATCCCTCAACGATGGAATCAAAGCTGTGCCGCGGACTGTATTTTGCCGGGGAGGTTCTGGATTTGGATGCCTTAACAGGCGGATTCAACCTGCAGATTGCATGGTCTACCGGATATTTGGCCGGAAACAGCATTGCACTGGGGCCGGAATCATGATATAATAAGCGTTAGCGAGAAGAATGAGTTTACTCATCCGGCGAGCGGCGAATGGCGGTCATGAATCGTAGATTCATGACATAATGATCGTTAGCGTAAAGAAATTATAATACATAGAATCAGAGAGGAATGAATCGGTTATGACATACAGCATTGCAATCGACGGACCGGCGGGAGCCGGAAAGAGCACGATTGCGAAGAAAATAGCAAAAGAGCTGGGATTTATTTATGTGGATACCGGGGCCATGTACCGGGCCATGACTTATTTTTTTGTGACAGAACATATAAAAAAAGAAGATGCCGGCGCTATGGGCCGGCTTTGCGAAAATGCGGATATTTCGATTAAGTATCAAAATGGAGAACAGCAGGTTTTTCTAAACGGCGAAAATGTAACGCCGTATCTTCGGACAGAAGAAGTGGGAAATCTGGCTTCCGTGGTGGCAACCAACGGTGATGTGCGCCGCAAATTAGTGGAATTGCAGCAAAAACTCGCAAAGTCGGAAAATGTGGTAATGGATGGAAGAGATATCGGTACCTGTGTGCTTCCGCATGCGGATTTAAAAGTTTATCTGACTGCTTCCCCAAAAACAAGAGCCGCGAGACGCTTTAAGGAGTTGACAGAAAAGAACATTTTGTGTAATATAGAAGAGATAGAGAACGATATTATTGATAGGGACAAGCGGGATATGGAGCGGGAAATTTCACCGTTAAGGCAGGCGGAAGATGCTGTTTTGGTGGATTCCTCCGATATGGGTGTCGAGGAGGTCGTCTCTTATATTCTGCAACTGTTCATGGAAAGGAAATAATGTTATGAATGTCACGCTGGCAAAAACGGCCGGCTTTTGCTTCGGTGTAAAGCGCGCTGTGGATACGGTGTACAATCAGATTCAAAAGGCAGATGTTCCGATTTATACGTATGGCTCCATTATTCACAACGAAGAGGTGGTTGCGGATTTGCAGCAGAAAGGTGTTCGTGTTGTAGAGGATTTGTCGCAGCTTTGTGCATTAAAGCCCGGTATTATGATTATCCGTTCCCACGGGGTGTCGAAAGAGACTATTTCTGCGATTGAGCAGGCCGGATTTACAACCGTCGATGCAACCTGTCCGTTTGTAAAGAAAATTCATAAAATTGTTGAGGAGCAGAGCAAAGAAGGCAAACACATTGTTATTATCGGAAATAATTCGCATCCCGAGGTGGAGGGTACAAAAGGCTGGGTGGACGGTCCCGTTACGGTCATTGAAGATGTTGAAAATTCACAAAAATTTCACATTTTAGACAAAAAGTCCGTATGTATCGTTGCTCAAACGACATTTAATTACAATAAATTTCAAGAATTAGTTGAAATAATTTCAAAAAAAGGTTATGATATAAGTGTTTTAAATACGATCTGCAATGCGACAGAGGAAAGACAGGCTGAAGCAGCGGAATTAGCAGAGAAGTCCGACGCAATGATTGTGATTGGCGGAAAGCATAGTTCAAATACGCAGAAACTATTTGAAATCAGTAAAAAGGAATGTGAAAATACTTACTATATACAGACACTCAGTGATTTGGATTTACAGAAACTAAAGTCCGTTCGTAATGTAGGTATTACCGCAGGGGCTTCCACCCCAAATACTATTATACAGGAGGTTTTTGACAATGTCAGAAGAATTTAACATGGAGCTGATTGACTCCACAATGAAAACAATACGTACGGGAGAGGTTGTAGAAGGCACAGTAATCGGTGTAAAAGAAGATGAGATCATCTTAAACATTGGTTATAAGTCAGACGGTATCATTACAAAGTCTGAATATTCAAATGCACCGAATGTAGATCTTGCTGCAGAAGTTTCTGTAGGTGATAAGATGAATGCGAAGGTATTGAAAGTAAATGAAGGCTCGTTTGCAAGGTATCTGTCACAATACGGTGGTTCGCCTGCATATTCTGGTACTTCGGTTAAGTATTATCCGCTTGGCGACCATATGTTTGAAGATATTAAAAAAGAACTTTTAAAAGCGAAAAAGTTCATATTTATGGAGTTCTTTATTATAAATTCTGCTGACCGTATGTGGAATGAAATTTTTGATATTTTAAAGAAGAAGGTAAACGAAGGCGTAGAGGTACGGCTTATGTATGACGCTATGGGCTGTCTTGCGACAATACCAAGACGTTATGACGAGGAAATAAGGGCATATGGGATAAAGTGTCAGGTATTTTCACCGCTTATGCCGCTGTTTTCAACACATCAGAATAACCGTGACCATAGAAAAATTATTGTAATTGATGGTTCAGTGGCATTTAACGGCGGTATAAATCTTGCAGACGAATATATAAACGAAAAGGAACGTTTCGGACACTGGAAGGATAATGGATATAAGCTGACGGGTACGGCAGTCGCGGGCTTTACGGGTCTGTTTCTTGATATGTGGAATATAAATTCAGATGTGCCTGAGGACGGCGGTGAATATATAACAGAATCGCTCAGATACAAGACAAACGAAACCGGATTTGTCATTCCGTTCGGAGATACTCCGAACGACAATGTATATATCGGTAAACGCGCATATATCCATAACCTGAATAATGCGTCCAAGTATGGGTAAAGAATCTGGTCATATCGGTAATTTAAATCCAGAAGACAT
>CANOFI010000152.1 GCA_947565255.1 uncultured Lachnospiraceae bacterium | reverse complement strand
TGAAGAGATGTCTTCATGCGGGAGTGGTGCCGGAAGCATATGCGGATGTAAAAGCGGATATTTCGGTAAGCGGAAAAAACACTGCTTCAGGCCGCTTTTTTGAAGCAAAGGACAAAGTCGAAGAGATCAAAAAAGAGATGGGGATTGATTTAAAGCAGGAGGTTGTGCATTACTATATTTCCAAAAAATCATGTGAAACCCAGTCTGTATACAATGGAAGTACGGCCAATAAGAAGCTTACCGTAGGGATGCTGGAAGATTTTAAGAATCACGTGAAGATTGTGTCCGGTGAGCTGTATGCCGATAAGCCGTCAAAGGATGGAACGATTGATGCGGTGATCAGCCAGAAGGGACTGGTAGGACAGAAATTATTAATCGGGGAAGTGCTTATTTTTGATGATTTGAAGGACCCTGACGGGAATCCGTTGAAAGTACGCATCAGCGGTGTGTTTGAGAACAGCAGCGAAGAAGATTTGTACTGGGTGAACAGCCCCAATTCCTTTTCGTCTGAAATTATTATATCAGAACAGGTGTTCGAATCTTATTTTGGAGATTTCAAAAATACACCGTATAAGACAACCGGTGTCTGGCATCTTTTGTTTGATTACGAACAGATGAAAGGCGGTAACATAAAATCTATTCTTGCCAATGCGCAGACCTATGAAAATTTCTTTGGGAGCAATATGGCGTATTCTGTATATATGCCATTCAAGGGAATTCTGGAAAAACAGATAGAAGATGCCAATAAGGTGGAATCGACGTTATTTGTCCTGCAGATTCCGATTCTTGTTCTTCTGGCTGCGTTTATTTTCATGGTGTCAAGACAGATTTTAGAGATGGAGCAAAATGACATTTCTATTATAAAAAGCCGTGGAGCCAGCAGAAGGCAGATTTTGCAGACCTATTTGATTCAGAGCGGTTTTGTGGCGGCGGCAGGCGTTGTTGCCGGCATTCCGTTCGGAATGTTTTTATGCCAGGTATTTGGTTCGGCAAATGCGTTTTTGGAATTTGTACAGAGAAGAGCCCTAAGCGTGCGCATTTCCTGGGAAGTGCTTTTATATGCGGTTATAGCAGTTTTAATCGGAATGATTTCCATGCTGGTGCCGGCGGTACAGTTTTCCAAGCTGACCATTGTAGAGACAAAGCAAAAACGTATGCGCAAAAGTACGAAGGTATGGTGGCAGAGGTATTTCATTGACTTTGTGCTGCTTGGCGTTTCCATTTACGGTCTGTACAGCTTCAGCGGGCAGAAAAAGGAGCTTGCCCAGAAGGTGGCGGCCGGAGGCGCTTTAGATCCTCTTTTATATTTCAGTTCTTCTTTGTTTATCGTTGGAACAGGGCTTGTGGCGCTTCGTGTACTTCCGCTTATTTATTCCCTGATTTTCAAGGTGGGAAAAAAGAAATGGAAGCCGGAGGTTTATACTTCATTTTTACAGGTGATTCGTACAAAATCAAAGCAGCATTTTATTATGGTATTTCTGATGCTGACCATTGCGCTTGGAATCTTTAATGCAAAATCGGCCAGAACAATCAATACAAATGCGCAGAACCGCATCAGCTACAGAGACGGTGCGGACATCGTGCTCATGGAACAGTGGGAAGGGATGGAGGAAGAGGAAGAAAAAGAGAGTGTGGAGCGCAAAGTAACCGAGGAGGGCGCAGTGGAAAATGAAGAGGAATACCAGGCGTCCATACAGGAAAAAGAAATTTCCGCAGATGATTTTACGGAGCCGGATTATGCGAAATATGAAAAGATCAAAGGCGTAGAGAGCACGGCGAAGGTGTATATTACACACGATGCGCAAATATCAGTAGAAAACGACAAGACGGGGACAAATTCGCAAAAGGTTACCCTGATGGGCATACATACAAAAGATTTCGGCGAGACGGCATGGTTTTCGGATAAACTGCTGGACCGGCACTGGTATCATTATCTCAATGCAATTTCACAAAATACAAGTGCGGTTCTGGTATCCTCTAATTTTGAGTCTTCGCTTGGATATAAGCTTGGTGAGGTGATTACCTATACGACGGTAACCGGCCAGCAGGTGAGAGGCATCATTTATGGATTTGTGGATTACTGGCCCGGATACAATCCAAAAAGTGAGGAGGTCAACACCGACGGCTCGAAAACGGATAAGGAGCAGTTTCTGATTGTGGCACATTTGAAAAAGCTGCAGAATGTGGAAGGAATTCTTCCCTATGAGGTGTGGATAAAAATGTCAGGTTCCACGCAGCCGGTTTACGATTTCATTGAGGACAAAAATATTAAGCTGGACCATTTCACTGACACGAAGTCAGATTTGATTGACATGAAAAATGACCCGGTTATTCAGGGGACAAACGGAACGCTGACGGTTGGCTTTATTGTTGTACTGCTTCTCTGCTCTGCCGGTTTTCTGATTTACTGGATTTTGTCAATCCGCTCCCGGGCACTGCAGTTTGGTATTTACCGCGCCATGGGTATGACGATGAAGGAGATTTTCCGAATGCTGATACTCGAACAGGTGTTCATCACCGGCTCGGCGGTGGCAGTTGGTACGGCCATCGGGCTGGCTGCTTCCAAATGGTACATTCCGCTGATTCAGATTGCGTATACCACTTCAGAAGAGATGATTCCGCTTTTTGTTGTACCGGCGGTTCTCGATATGGTGAAAATGTATGTGATAGTAGCGATTGTCATTGGAATCTGTATGGGAATTTTAGGATGGATTATTTCTAAAATTAAAATAGCCCAGGCGTTAAAGCTCGGAGAGGATTAGGTGAATGGATATGGAAGAGATGATTATTAAGACAAAGGATATAGAGAGAGCCTATCCTGTGCCGGACGGGGAACCATTTTATGCATTAAAAAATATTACGCTTGAGATTCCGAAGGGGAAGCTTACCATTTTCCGGGGAAAATCCGGTTCCGGAAAAACGACGCTGATGAATCTTTTAGGTGCGCTGGACCAGCCAACGGCCGGTGAAATTACGCTGCAGGACCAGGTGATTACCAGTCTGGATGAGGAGGCATGCGGCAGAATCAGAAGAAAGCAGATGGGGTTCGTGTTTCAGTCGGTTGCCCTGATTCCGATTATGACGGCATATGAAAATGTGGAATATTCTCTGCGGCTTTCCGGCTATGACGGGGACTTTGAAGAACGGGTGAAAAAGTGCTTAAAAATGGTGGGGCTTGGTGCGAGAATGCATCATATGCCCCAGGAAATGTCCGGCGGTGAGCAGCAGAGAACTGCAATCGCCAGAGCGATTGCCCATAAGCCGCAAATTTTGTTTGCGGATGAACCGACGGCGGAGCTTGATACGAATACGGGACTCCAGGTTGTTAAAATTTTTAAAAATCTGGTAGAGCAGGAAGGGGTAACCGTCATTATGACGACCCACGATGTGGGGCTGATGGAGGTTGGTGATAAAGTATTTGAGTTAGAGGATGGTGAGATTATCAATGTACAATGAAGAGGCGGAAAAGGAAAGCAGGCCGATTATCCAATGTGAAAATCTGGTGAAAATATATAAAACAAAAGATATCGAGGTGCTTGCCCTGCAGGGAATGGATATTGTAATCGAGCCGGGAGAGCTGATGGCAATCGTAGGAAACAGCGGAAGCGGCAAGTCCACGTTTTTGAATATGCTTGGAGGACTGGACCGTCCAACGGCCGGCAAGCTGTTTGTGGATGGGAAAAATCTGTTTAAAATGTCAGAAAAAGAACTGGTGGAGTACAAGCGCAAAACGGTTGGATTTGTGTGGCAGAACAATGCGAGAAATCTCCTGCCCTATCTGACAGCGGTACAAAATGTACAGATGCCGATGGTCTTTGATGATAATGCAGAAAAGGAAAAAAGAGCGCTGGAGCTGTTAGAGCTGGTCGGAATGGAGCATAAAAAAGACAGCAGACTGAGCCAGCTTTCCGGAGGAGAGCAGCAGAGAATCGCCCTTGCAATTGCCCTGGCGAACAAACCAAAGATTTTGCTTGCAGATGAGCCTACCGGTTCCGTAGACACTAAGACCGGGAATTATATTTTGGATGTATTCCGCAAGGTAAACAGGGAAATGGGCATTACGGTGGTAATTGTCACCCATGATGTAAAGCTGACAAGCAAGGTCAACCGTGTCGTGTCAATACGGGACGGAAAGACAAGCAGCGAGCGCATAATGCGAAAAAGCTATGCAAAAGAGCTTGAAAATATCCAGATGTTTTCGGAACAGGAGGAGGCGGTAAAGCATTATGAGGAAGCGCTGGATGTGCACGAGGAGTATGCGGTTTTAGACCGCGCCGGAAGGGTACAGATTCCAAGAGAGCTGCTGGATAAAATCGGAGTGAAGGATAACAGGGTAAAGCTCGAGTACAAGGATGGAAAAATTATATTGTCTTCGGGAAACGAAAAGGAATGAACCGGACGATAGAATACGAGGTGAAGGAATCCGGCCGCACAATCTATGAGTTTTTGAAATGCAGGGGATTTTCCAGAAATGTGATGATTCAGATGAAAAAAAGTATGGACAGTATCACCGTGGACGGAGAATGGAAACCATTTCGATATGCACTCCGGAAAGGCCAGCATTTCACAGTGTTTTATAAAGAAAACGGGTATTCCGAACATATCAGGCCGGTGGACATGCCAATTGATGTTGTTTATGAAGATGAAGACCTGATTGTCATAAATAAGCCGTCCGGTATGCCGGTGCATCCCTCGCACGGGAATTATGACAATACGCTGGCGAATGCGCTGGCCTGGTATTACGGTGGACAGAATTTTACATTCCGCTGCATTAACCGGTTAGACAGGGATACAACGGGACTGCTTATCGTCGCCAAAAATGCCGTCAGTGCAGGGATTTTGGCGGAAATGATGAAAAGGCGCCAGATTCACCGGACTTATTATGCCATTGTCAAAGGAAAACTTCCGCCTTCAGGAAAAATTGATGCGCCGATTGCCAGGGCAGAAGAGTCCGCGATGGAGCGCAGGGTAGACTTTATTCGCGGAGAACGTGCGGTAACGTATTTTTGGAGGCTTTGTTATCGGGATGGGTTTTCCATGGCGGCGCTTTGTCTGGAAACAGGCAGAACACACCAGATTCGTGTTCATATGCACTATATCGGGCACCCGTTGCCGGGGGATTTTCTGTATTGTCCGGACTATCGTATGATTTGCCGGCAGGCGCTCCATGCGGGAAAATTGTCTTTTATTCATCCAATTACAGGAAAGATGCTGAGGTTTACAACAAAACAGCCAGAAGATTTTGCTTTTATGAAATAGTTTTGCCTTCTACAAAAATAGAAAAACAGTTTGGAGAAAAACGATGGAAAAAAATAAAAAAACTTTTTTTGAAACAGAGAAAGGTGTACCATCTTTGCCAGGGATTACCAAAACGCCAAAGGGAATTAATTTTGCTGTGGAAGTGCCAAGGGGAAGACAATGTGAATTACGGTTATACAAAAAAAGTCGGAGGAATGAAAAAGCAGATGCGGCGGATAAGCCGGATTTTATTTTCTCATTTTCAGAGGAATACCGCTTCGGCGATGTAGTCTGTGTGTGTCTGAAGCTGTTTCCTTATGAACGCTTTGTATATGAATACTGGATTGATGGCAGGAAATTTCTGGATCCTTATGCGGTTTCCCTGGAATACAAACAAATGTTCGGATGTTGGAAAACGGATGAGATGCGTGCCGGCTTCTGGGAGGAAGAATTTGAATGGGAAGGAGACCGTCCGCCCAAAATTCCGCTGCATGAGGTGGTTATGTACTGCATGCACCTGCGGGGGTTTACGAAACATATTTCCTCGAAAACAAAGAAAAGGGGAACATTTGCCGGCCTGATGGAAAAAATTCCTTATTTGAAGGAGCTGGGAATCAATCAGGTAGAGTTGATGCCAGTCTATGAATTTGCAGAAGAAATCAAAAAAGAGGAAATACGATATAAGCAGTATCAGAAGGAGCAGAAGAAGTGCCTTCACAAAAGAGCGCCTTGAAAGACTGGCGGCATATTTAAT